>NZ_JBFAHP010000005.1:0-260392 GCF_040654255.1 Streptomyces sp. NPDC050732 | reverse complement strand
GTGGAGTGGGCGTTGCGGGCCGGTGATGAGGTCGGTTGTGTGACGGTGGAGGAGTTGATGTTGCAGGCGCCTTTGGTGGTGCCTGAGGCATCGGGGCTGCGGGTGCAGGTGGTGGTCGAGGAGGCGGGTGAGGACGGGCGACGCGGAGTTCAGATCTACAGCCGCCCTGATACGGCCACCGTGGGTGGCGACGACTCGTGGATCTGCCACGCGGCCGGCACTCTCACTCCCCAACCCACCGACGCTCCCGACAGCGGACCGGCCGGGGCATGGCCCGCAGCGGGTGCCGTGCCGGTGGACCTGGTCGGCTTCTACGAGCGTGTGGCGGACGCGGGCTATGCGTACGGCCCGGCGTTCCAGGGGCTGCGTGCCGTGTGGCGGCATGGCCACGATCTGCTGGCCGAGGTCGACCTGCCCGAGGCCGCCGGCGCGCACGACGGCTATGGCATCCACCCCGCCCTCCTCGATGCCACCCTCCACCCGGCCCTGCTCCTCGACTGGCCCGGGGAGGCGCAGGACGACGACGGGAAGGTCTGGCTGCCGTTCACCTGGAACCAGGTCTCCTTGCGAGCTGCGGGGGCGGCCACTGTGCGCGTACATCTCTCGCCCGGCGAGCCCGGTGAACCCGGCGAGCTGGACGAGGCCGAACGGGAAGTGCGGGTGCTGATATCCGACGCCACCGGGGCCGACGTCCTGAGCGTGGGGTCGGTGACGTTGCGTCCCGCCGACATCCGGCAACTGCAGTCCGTGCCGGGGCACGACGACGGTCTCTTCTCGGTGGACTGGACTCTGCTTCCGCTGACGCGGACGGATGTGTCGCAGACGGATGCTGACGAGGGCCTCGATTGGGTCGTGCTCTCGGAGGGTGGCGGGGGTCTGGCCGATGTGGTGCCGGTGGCCGGAGGTGAGGCGCCGTGGGCCGTGGTGGCTCCCGTCGCGACCTCCGCGAGCTCTGCGGGCGCCGGCCTTGACGGTCTGCTGGTCGTCGAGCGGGTGCTGTCGCTCGTACAGGAGTTCCTGGCCACGCCGCAGTTGTCGGAGTCCCGTCTCCTGGTGGTGACGCGCGGCGCGGTGGCCACCGGCAGCGACGGCGGCGCCAGTGACATAGACGCGGATGCCGCAGCCGTATGGGGCCTGATCCGCAGTGCGCAGTCGGAGAATCCCGGCCGCTTCGTCTTGGTGGACCTGGATGCCGACGACATCGATCTCCACCGGCACGGCAAGGAACTGCGCCAGGCCGCCGAGGACCTGGACGAACCCCAACTCGCCCTGCACGCAGGCCAACTGCTCGTCCCGCGGCTGGTCCGCGCCGCCGGCGGCGGACTCGTCGCGGCGCCCACCGAACGTGCCTGGCGCCTGGACAAGGGGAGCGCCGAGACGCTGGAGAGCGTGGCGCCGGTCGCGTACCCCGAAGTGCTGGAACCCCTGGAGCCCGGTCAGGTCCGCCTCGACATCCACGCCGCGGGCATCAACTTCCGCGACGTCCTGGTCAGCCTCGGCATGGTGCCCGGGCAAGTCGGTCTGGGCGGCGAAGGTGCCGGTGTCGTGACGGAGACGAGCCCCGGCGTCACGCACCTGTCGGTCGGCGACCGCGTGATGGGCGTCCTCCATGGCTCCTTCGGCCCGACGGCCGTGGCGGACACACGCATGGTCGCGCCGGTTCCGCAGGGCTGGGACATGCGGCAGGCAGCCGCGATGCCCGTCGCGTATCTGACGGCTTGGTACGGGTTGGTGGAGCTGGCCGGTCTGAGGGCGGGCGAGCGGGTGTTGATCCATGCCGCTACGGGTGGTGTGGGGATGGCGGCGGTGCAGATCGCCCGTCACCTGGGTGCCGAGGTGTTCGCCACCGCGAGTGCGGGCAAGCATGCCGTGCTGGAGGAGATGGGCATCGATGCCGCCCACCGCGCCTCCTCCCGTGACCTCGCCTTCGAGGAGACCTTCCGTCAGGCCACCGGCGGGCGCGGCATGGACGTCGTACTCAACAGCCTCACTGGCGAGTTCATCGACGCCTCCCTGCGGTTGCTCGGGGACGGAGGCCGGTTCCTGGAGATGGGCAAGACCGATGTGCGCACGCCGGAGGAGGTGGCCGCCGAGTACCCGGGCGTCACCTACACCGTGTACGACCTGGTCACCGACGCGGGGCCGGATCGCATCGCGGACATGATGGGTGACCTGGGCGAGAGGTTCGCTTCCGGGGCCCTTGACCCGCTGCCGGTGCGTTCCTGGCCGCTGGACAGGGCGCGTGAGGCGTTCCGGTTCATGAGTCAGGCCAAGCACACCGGCAAACTCGTACTCGACGTGCCCGCGCCGCTCGACCCCGACGGCACCGTCCTGATCACCGGGGGTACCGGCGCGCTGGGTCAGGTCGTGGCCGAGCATCTGGTGCGGGAGTGGGGCGTACGGCACCTGCTGCTGGCCGGCCGTCGCGGGCCGGACGCCCCGGGCAGCCGGGAACTCGCCGCCAGGCTCGCCGACCTGGGTGCCGAGGTGACCCTCGCGGCGGCCGATGTCAGCGATCCGGCCTCGGTGGTGGAGCTGGTCGGCAAGACGGATCCCTCGCATCCGTTGACGGGTGTCGTGCATGCGGCGGGCGTGTTGGAGGACGGCGTCGTGACGGCGCAGACGCCCGAGGGGCTGGCGCGGGTGTGGGCGGCGAAGGCCGCCGCGGCGGCGAACCTGCACGAGGCGACCCGGGGGATGCGCCTCGGTCTGTTCGCGGTGTTCTCCTCGGCGGCCGCCACGCTCGGCAGTCCGGGCCAGGCCAACTACGCGGCCGCCAACGCCTATTGCGACGCGCTGATGCAGCACCGCCGGGCCCGGGGCCAGGCCGGCCTGTCGGTCGGCTGGGGCCTCTGGGAGGCCCCGGGCGCCAAGACGGGTGCTGACGCCCACACCGAAACGGGTGCTGCCGCCGATACCGAAACGGGTGCTGCCGCCCACGGCACGGCGGACGCAAGGGCCGACGGCAAAGCGGGTGCAATGGCCGACAGCACGGCGGGCCCAATGGCCGACAACCAGCCCGGCGCCCCGGCCGGCGGCGCTCCCCGGGGCATGACCGGCGGGCTCAGCGACACCGACGTGGCCCGAATGGCGCGCATCGGCGTCAAAGCCATGAGCAACGCGCACGGTCTCGCCCTGTTCGACGCCGCGCACCGCCACGGCCGCCCCCATCTCGTCGCCGTCGACCTCGACACCCGCATCCTGGCGCACAAACCCGCGCCGGCCCTCCCCGCCCTCCTGCGCGCCTTCGCCGGAGGCCAGGGAGGCGGCCAAGGCGGCGGTCAGGGCGGCGGCCCGGCACGACCGGCGGCCGCCACCGCCCGGCAGAACGTCGACTGGGCCGCGAAGCTGTCCGTGCTGACCGCGGAGGAACAGCACCGCACCCTCCTCGACCTGGTACGGACGCACGCGGCAGCCGTCCTCGGGCACGCCGGTACCGACGCCGTGCGCGCCGACGCCCCCTTCCAGGACCTCGGCTTCGACTCCCTCACCGCGGTCGAACTGCGCAACCGCCTCTCGGCCTCCACCGGCCTGCGCCTGCCCGCCACATTCATCTTCCGGCACCCGACCCCGTCGGCCATCGCCGATGAACTGCGCGCGCAGCTGGCCCCCGCGGGGGCCGACCCGGCCGCGCCGCTCTTCGGCGAACTGGACAAGCTGGAGACAGTGATCGCGGGGCACGCGCACGACGAGAGCACCCGGACCCGCCTGGCGGCACGCCTGCAGAACCTGCTGTGGCGCCTGGACGACACCTCGGTCCGCTCGGACCACGCGGCCGGCGCGGGTGACGCCGACGGTGACACCGCCGAGAACCGAGACCTCGAATCCGCGTCGGACGACGAGCTCTTCGAGCTGATCGACCGAGAACTGCCTTCTTGATCAGGAGTGGAGAAGACATGCCGGGTACGAACGACATGCCGGGTACGGAGGACAAGCTCCGCCACTACCTGAAGCGAGTGACCGCGGATCTCGGACAGACCCGCCAGCGCCTGCGCGACGTGGAGGAGCGGCAGCGGGAACCGATCGCCATCGTCGCGATGGCCTGCCGGTACCCGGGCGGAGTGGCCTCGCCCGAGCAGCTGTGGGACTTGGTCGCCTCGCGCGGCGACGCCATCGAGGAGTTCCCCGCCGACCGCGGCTGGGACCTGGCCGGCCTCTACCACCCCGACCCGGACCACCCCGGCACGACCTACGTACGGGAGGCCGGGTTCCTGCGGGACGCCGCCCGCTTCGACGCCGACTTCTTCGGCGTCAACCCGCGCGAGGCGCTCGCCGCCGACCCGCAGCAGCGGGTGCTCCTCGAAGTGGCGTGGGAACTGTTCGAGCGGGCGGGCATCGACCCCGCCACGCTCAAGGACACCCTCACCGGCGTGTACGCGGGGATGTCGAGCCAGGACCACATGTCCGGGGGCCGGGTGCCACCGGAGGTCGAGGGATACGCCACCACGGGCACCCTGTCCAGCGTCATCTCCGGCCGCATCGCCTACACCTTCGGCCTGGAGGGCCCGGCGGTGACCCTGGACACGGCGTGCTCGGCGTCGCTCGTCGCGATCCACCTCGCCTGCCAGGCCCTGCGCCAGGGCGACTGCGCCCTGGCCCTGGCGGGCGGCGTGACCGTACTGTCCACGCCGACGGCGTTCGTCGAGTTCTCACGCCAGCGCGGGCTCGCACCGGACGGCCGCTGCAAGCCGTTCGCCGAGGCCGCCGACGGCACCGGCTTCTCCGAGGGCGTCGGCCTGATCCTCCTGGAACGCCTCTCCGACGCCCGCCGCAACGGGCACCAAGTCCTCGGCGTCGTCCGCGGCTCGGCCGTCAACCAGGACGGCGCGAGCAACGGTCTGACCGCCCCGAACGACGTCGCCCAGGAACGCGTGATCCGCCAGGCCCTCACCAACGCCCGCGTCCCCCCGGACGCCGTCGACGCCGTGGAAGCGCACGGCACCGGCACCACGCTCGGCGACCCGATCGAGGGGAACGCGCTCCTCGCGACGTACGGGAAGGACCGCCCCGCGGACCGGCCGCTGTGGCTCGGCTCCGTGAAGTCCAACCTCGGTCACACGCAGGCCGCCGCGGGCGTCGCGGGCGTCATCAAGATGGTGATGGCGATGCGCCACGGCGAGCTGCCCGCCTCCCTCCACATCGACCGGCCCACGCCCCATGTGGACTGGGAGGGCGGGGGAGTGCGGCTGCTCACCGACCCTGTGCCGTGGCCGCGGACCGACCGCCCCCGCCGCGCGGGAGTCTCCTCCTTCGGCATCAGCGGCACCAACGCCCACCTGATCGTGGAACAGGCCCCCGCCCCGCCCGACACGGACGACGCCGCACCGGAACGCACCGCAGCCCCCGACGCCGCCTCCGACGGCCTGGTGGTGCCGTGGGTGGTGTCGGCCCGCAGCCCGCAGGCTCTGCGGGATCAGGCGCTGCGTCTGCGTGATGCGGTGGCGGCCGATTCGACGGTTCCGGTGTCGGTGTCGGTGTCGGTGCGGGATGTGGGCTGGTCTCTGTTGCGCTCGCGTGCGCTGTTCGAGCAGCGGGCGGTGGTGGCGGGTCGGGAGAGGGCTGAACTGCTGGCGGGGCTTGCTGCGTTGGCCGCCGGTGAGGAGCACCCGGCCCTGACCCGCTCCCGTGAGGATGCGGTCGCTGCGAGCGGTGATGTGGTGTGGCTGTTCAGCGGCCAAGGCAGCCAGCTGGTGGGTATGGGTGCCGGTTTGTATGGGCGGTTCCCGGTGTTTGCGGCTGCGTTTGATGAGGTGTGCGGCCTGCTGGATGCGGAGCTGGGTGTGGAGGCGGGTGAGCTGCGGGAGGTGGTGTTCCGGGGCCCGCGGGAGCGGTTGGATCACACGATGTGGGCGCAGGCGGGGTTGTTTGCGCTGCAGGTGGGGTTGGCCCGGTTGTGGGAGTCGGTCGGTGTACTGCCGGATGTGGTGGTCGGCCATTCGATCGGCGAGATCGCGGCCGCCCATGTCGCGGGGGTTTTTGACCTGGCGGATGCGTGCCGGGTGGTGGGCGCGCGGGCCCGGTTGATGGGTGAGCTGCCCGAGGGCGGTGCGATGTGTGCGGTGCAGGCCACGCCCGCCGAGCTGGCCACCGATGTGGAGGGCACGGGTGTGAGTGTGGCAACGGTCAACACACCCGATTCCACCGTGATCTCTGGTCCCTCGGATGAGGTGGACCGGATTGCCGGACGGTGGCGGGAGCGGGGGCGCAAGACGAAAGCGCTGAGTGTCAGCCATGCCTTCCACTCGGCGCTGATGGAGCCGATGCTTGAGGAGTTCACCGAAGCGATACGAGGGGTCAAGTTCGGGCGGCCTTCGGTCCCGCTCATGAGCAATGTCTCCGGAGAGCGGGCCGGTGAGGAGGTCACGTCTCCGGAGTACTGGGCGCGTCATGTACGCCAGACAGTGCTGTTCCAGCCCGCGATCGCCCAGGTAGCCGCCAAGGCAGGCGTGTTCGTCGAGCTCGGCCCCGCCCCCGTACTGACCACCGCCGCCCAGCACACCCTGGACCACATCACCGAACCTGAAGGCACCGAGCCGGTCGTCACCGCGTCCCTCCACCCCGACCGGCCGGACGACGTGGCCTTCGCGCACGCCATGGCCGGACTCCACGTCGCCGGCATCAGCGTGGACTGGTCGGCCTACTTCGCCGCCGACCCCGCCCCCCGCACCGTCGACCTGCCCACCTACGCCTTCCAGGGGCGGCGCTTCTGGCTGGCGGACGTCGCGGCGCCCGAAGCCGTGTCCCCGGCGGACGGTGACGAGGCCGGGTTCTGGGCCGCCGTCGAAGGTGCGGACTTCCAGGCGCTCTGCGACACCCTGCACCTCAAGGACGACGAGCACAGGACGGCTCTGGAGACGGTGTTTCCTGCCCTGTCCGCGTGGCGGCGCGAACGACGCGAGCGGTCGATCGTCGATGCCTGGCGGTACCGGGTCGACTGGCGGCGCGTCGACCTGCCGACACCTGCTCCGGGCGCCGACCCCGCCGTCGACACCGGGGCCGGGGCCTGGCTGGTCGTGGCTCCCGCGCGCGGCGCCGGTACTTGGCCGCAGGCCTGCGCCCGGGCGCTGGAGGAGGCGGGTGCGCCGGTACGTATCGTCGAGGTCGGCCCGCACGCCGACCGGACGGACGTGGCGGACCTGGTCCGGGCATGGCGGGAAGGGTGTTCGGACGACGCCACGCCGCTCGGGGGAGTGCTCTCGCTGCTGGCCCTCGCCGAGGGTCCGGTCACCGATGCCGGCACCAGTCCCGACACGAGCCCCGGCACCAGTCCCGACACGAGCCCCGGCACCAGTTCCGATACCAGTTCTGATGCCGGTCCCCTCGCACCCCACGGCGGCCTCACCGCCACCTTGACGCTGCTGCACGGTCTGCTGGACGTGGGCGTCGAAGCGCCTCTCTGGTGTGCCACGCGCGGTGCCGTGTCGTGCGGCGACGCCGATCCACTCGTCTCCCCGTCGCAGGCCCCGGTCTGGGGACTCGGACGCGTGGCCGCCCTGGAACACCCGGAGCTGTGGGGCGGCCTGATCGATCTGCCCGCCGACCCGGAGTCGCTCGACACGAGCGCGTTGTACGCGGTGCTGCGCGGAGACGGCGGCCACCCCGGCGGCGAGGACCAGGTCGCGCTGCGCCGGGGAGCGGTCCTCGGCCGTCGTCTGGTGCCGCACGCGACCCCGGACATGACCTCCGGAGCCTGGCAGCCGCAGGGCGCCGTCCTCGTCACGGGAGGCGTCGGCGACCTGGCCGATCAGGTCGTACGGTGGCTCGCCGCGTCCGGCGCCGAACACGTCGTACTCCTGGACACGGGCCCCACCGACAGCCGCAGTCCCGCCCGGAACGACGCCCTCGCCGCGGAAGCCGCCGAACATGGCACCGAGCTGACGGTCCTGCGATCACTGGGTGAGCGGGCGGACGTATCCGTACGGTCCGCACAGCCCATACGGACCGTCATCCACACCTCGCTGCCCGGCGAACTCGCGCCCCTGGCCGAGGTCACCCCCGACGCGCTTGGCGCGGCCGTGTCCTCCGCCGCGCGGCTGAGCGAACTCACCGGCACCGGATCAGTGGAGACCGTGCTGTTCTTCTCCTCCGTGACGGCAACGCTCGGCAGCAGGGAACACGGCGCGTACGCCGCCGCCAACGCCTACCTCGACGCGCTGGCGCAACGGGCCGGTGCCGACGCCGCGAGCCCTCGGACGATCTCGGTGGGCTGGGGCATCTGGGACCTGCCGGACGACGGGGACGTGGCGCGCGGCGCCGCCGGGCTGTCCCGGAGGCAGGGACTGCCGCCGCTGGAACCGCAGTTGGCGCTCGGTGCCCTGCGCGCGGCGCTCGACGGCGGCAAGGGGCACACGCTGGTCGCCGACATCGAGTGGGAGCGGTTCGCGCCGCTGTTCACGCTGGCCCGGCCCACCCGTCTGTTCGACGGGATCCCTGCGGCCCAACGGGTCCTCGACGCCTCCTCGGAGAGCGCAGAGGCCTCGGAGAACGCCTCGGCACTCCGCCGCGAACTGACGGCCCTGCCCGCGCGGGAACGGACCGGGGCACTGCTCGACCTGGTCCGCAAGCAGGTGGCCGCCGTCCTGCGCTACGAGCCGGGCCAGCACGTGGCGCCGGAGAAGGCCTTCAAGGATCTGGGCTTCGACTCCCTCGTCGTGGTGGAGCTGCGCAACCGGCTGCGCGCCGCCACCGGGCTCCGGCTGCCCGCCACCCTGGTCTACGACTACCCCACGCCCCGTGCCCTCGCGGAACACCTGCTGGACAGGGTGCTGCCCGACGGCGGCGCGGCGGAGCTTCCCGTGGCCGCCCACCTGGACGACCTGGAGGCCGCCCTCACCGACCTGCCGGCCGACGATCCCCGCCGCAAGGGCCTGGTCCGACGCCTCCAGACACTGCTGTGGAAGCAACCCGACGCCACAGGGACGGCGGGCCCCGCCGACGAGGAGGAGCAGGACGCGCCCGAGGACCTGTCGACCGCGAGCGCCGACGACATGTTCGCCCTGATCGACCGGGAGTGGGGCACGCCGTGAACCAGGTGGAGTGGGGCGAGGAACTGACGGACTTGGTGGAGCGCAGCGAGGCGCTGGCCGCTCTCCGCGGCGCCTTCGACGGCTCCCCTGCCACCGGTGGCAGCCTCGTGGTGCTCAGCGGTGCGGTGGGCACCGGCAAGACCGCGCTGCTGCGGGCGTGGGCGGACCGCATCGGCGCCGACGCCGTGGTCCTCACCGCCACCGCCTGCCGCGCCGAGCGCGACCTGCCGCTGGGCGTCCTGGAACAACTGGTACGCAGCCCCGGCCTCCCCGCGGCGAGCGCCGAACGCGCGCTGGCGTGGTGGGACGAGCAGGACGGTGCCACCCCTGGAATGCGTGACCTGTGCGACGTGCTGCGGGATCTGCTCGCCGAGCGGCCCGTCGTGGTCGCCGTCGACGACGCGCACCACGCCGACGCGGCATCGCTGCAGTGCCTGTTCTCCCTGGTGCGCCGGCTGCGGTCGGCACGGCTCCATGTGCTGTTCACCGAGTACGCCCATCAGAAAGCGGCGAACGCCCTGCTGAGCAGCGAGTTCCTGCACGAGCCCGCCCTGCGCCGGATCCGCCTGGAACCGCTGTCGAAGGCCGGCGTGGAGGCCGTGCTCGCCCGGCACCTCGACGAGCGGACGGCACAGGACCTCACACCCGTCGTCCACGGCATGAGCGCGGGCCACCCGCTCCTCGTGCACGCCCTGGCCGAGGACCACCGTACGACGGGCGGGGCCGGGGAGGCGTACGGTCGTGCCGTCCTCAGCTTCCTGTACCGGCACGAGTCGCCGGTCCCACAAGTCGCCCGCGCCTTTGCGGTGTTGGGTGCGCATGCGGGGCCCGGCCTGGTCGGGCGGCTGCTCGACGTCGACGCCGCGTCCGTCGCGCGGGCCGTGCGGCAGCTGACCGTCGCGGAGGTGCTCCACGAGGGACGCCTGTGCCACCCGGCGTTCGCGGCGGCGGTCCTGGACGGCATGCCGCCCGAGGAACGCCGCGCCCTGCACGGACGGGTCGCCGACCTCCTGTACGAGGAGGGCGCGCCGGCCACCGAAGTGGCCGCCCACCTCGTCGCCGCCGACCGGTCCGACGCCCCGTGGGCGGTACCCGTCTTCCAGGAGGCAGCCCAACTCGCCCTGGACGAGGACGAAGTGGAGACCGGCGTCGGCTATCTGCGTGCGGCCCATCAGCGCTGCCGGGACGCCGGGCAGCGTGCCGCGGTCGTCGGCGCGCTCGCCGACGCCGAGTGGCGGCTCGACCCCGCAAAGGTCCTGCGCCACCTGCCCGCCCCCACCGCCGCGGCCTCCCACACAGCCCCCACCCCCACCCCCACCCCCACGCCCACATCCCCGCCCCTCCCCACCCACCTGCTCTGGCACGGGCGGGTCGAGGAAGGCCTGGACGCGATCGTCACGCTCACCGGGCCCGGCCCGGCCGGCGCGCCACCGATGAACCCGGCGGACCTGGACACCCCATGGCTGTGGGGCGCCTACCTCTACCCCGGGCACGTCAAGGAGCGCCTGGGCTCCGGCGCCCTGTCCCCGCAGCGCTCGGCCCCGCCGGCGGTCACGCCGGAGCTCCAGGGCGCGGGCACGCTGATGAACGACCTGCTGCACGGCGGCGAACGCGACGCCACCGAGGCCGTCGAGGCCGCCGAGCGCGCCCTGAACCGCTACCGGCTCGGCCCCCGCACCATCGCGGTCCAGACGGCCGCCCTCGCCGCCCTCACCTACCGGGACCGGCCGCACCGCGCGGCCGCCTGGTGCGACGGACTCGTCGCCCAGGCCGACGAGCGCAACAGCCCCACCTGGCGGGCACTGTTCACCGCGTGGCGCGCCCTGCTCCATCTGCGGCAGGGCGACCCGGACGCGGCGGAACAGCGCGCCGAGACCGCACTCGCCCTGCTCGGGCCGAAGGGCTGGGGCGCCGCGATCGGCCTCCCGCTGGCAGCCGCCGTACAGGCCAAAGCGGCCCTCGGTGACGTCGACGGGGCGGCGGCGCTCCTGGAACGGCCGGTGCCGCAGGCGGTGTTCCAGACCCGCACCGGACTCCACTACCTGGCGGCCCGGGGCCGCTATCACCTCGCCACCGGCTGCCACTACGCGGCCCTGTGCGACTTCTACGCCTGCGGGACCCGGATGAGCAGCTGGGGCGTGGACCTGCCCGCGCTGGAGCCGTGGCGCCTCGGCGCGGCGGAGGCCTACCTGGCCCTCGGTGAGACACTCCTGGCGCGCCAACTCGTCGACGGTCAGCTGTCGTTGCCCACCCCTGCCGACGGCCGCACCTGGGGCATGACGCTGCGCCTGCGGGCGGCGACGTCCCCCGCACCGGCCCGGGCCGAACTCCTCGACGAGGCCGTGGCGGTACTCCGGGGGAGCGGTGACACCTTCGAGCTGGCGCGGGCCGTGGCCGACCAGGCGGTGGCCGTACGCGAAGGGGGCGAGGCGGAACGCGCCCGGCTGCTGACCCGCAAGGCGGAGCTGCTGGCCCGGCGCTGGGGCAGCGCGCCCGCGCCCGCCACCGTCCCCGGGCCGCCGAAGCGGCCAGGACCGGCCACTCCGGACGCCGAACTGACCGGAGCGGAAAGGCGGGTGGCCGAGCTGGCCGCCGAGGGATTCACCAACCGGGAGATCTCCCGGAAGCTGTGCGTCACGGTCAGCACCGTGGAACAGCATCTGACCCGGATCTACCGGAAGCTCGACGTCCGGCGACTGGACCTCCAGGCGGCCCTCGGCTGACCGCGGGGCGCGTGCCCCTTGGCCGACCGAGGGCCTGTCCTGGCGGGTCAGGACCGTACAGCAGTCAAGACCGCACAGCCGCCGTCGCCGTCGCCGTGGTCGTCACCGTGTCCAGACCCACCACGGCCAGCTCCTCCGGAAGGAACGGGGGAGCGGTGAGCTGCGGGAGGCGTTCGTCGGCGCGCATCGCCATCAGGAAGCGGTTGGAGCCCAGTTCGGCCTGCGGCGCGTTGAGGCTCATCACGTCCGTGACGATCTCGGACGCCTTCGGGGAACGGATCGACGCCGCGGTGATGGCCTCGGCGAATCGCAGCCGCTGCTCGGTGTCCACACCGATGAGCCGCGGATCCGTCGCCGACACGCGGCAGTTGACGTAGTCGATGTCCTTGGTCGCGGCGAGGATCCACGGGTCGTCCACGGCCGCGCCGATCGCCTTCTGCAGGGCGCGGGTGCCGGCCGGGGCGGACCCCGTCCCCTCCTGATGACTCCGCTCGAACTCGCGGTCGATCGTGGTGGCGCAGCGCGCGGCCGAGCTCATGCCGTGGCCGTAGATCGGGTTGAACGCGGTCAGCGAGTCGCCGATCACGAGCAGACCGTCGGGCCACTGCGCGAGCCGCTCCGGATAAAGGCGGCGGTTGGCGCCGGAGCGGGAACCGAAGACGGGGGTGAGCGGTTCGGCGTCCCGGAGCAGGTCGGCGAGGATCGGATGGGCGAGGTTTTCCGCGAAGGGCAGGAACTCGTCCTCGTGGCTCGGCAGTTGTGCGCCTCGCGTGCAGGAGAGCGTCGCGAGCCAGCGGCCGCCCTCGATGGGGTAGACCACACCGAAGCGGCCGGGTTCGCGGACCCGGTCGTCGGCGGCGATGTTCACGGCCGGGAAGTGGGTCGTCGCGCCGGGCGGGGCCTTGAAGAGCCGGGTGGCGTAGGCGACGCCCGCGTCCACGACGTCTTCCTCAAGTGCCGGTACGCCGAGGGCGGCGAGCCACTGCTTGAGGCGGGAGCCGCGCCCGGTGGCGTCGATCACCAGGTCGGCCGCCAGCCGCTCCTGCCGACCGCTGTCGAGGTCGCGGACGACGACACCGGTGACCCGGCCGTCGCCGCCACCGCCACTGCCATTGTCACCGCCCGTCAGCTCGACGGCTTCAGTGCGCTGCCGGACGGTGATGTTGTCGGCCCCGAAAGCTTGTTGTCGTACTGTCAGGTCCAGCAGCGGGCGGCTGGCGACCAGCGCGAACTGGGTGGCGGGGAAGCGGTGCTGCCAGCCCTGCCCGGTCAGGGTCACCAGGTCCTCGGGGAAGCCGAGCCGGCGGGCGCCGGCCGCGAGGAGGCGGTCGGTGGTGCCGGGCAGCATCTCCTCGATGAGGCGGGCCCCGTTGGACCACAGGAGGTGCGCGTGGCGGCCCTGCGGGACCCCCTTGCGGTGCTGGGGCTCCTCGGGCAGCGCGTCACGTTCCACGACGGTGACGGCGTCGACGTGCCGCGCCAGGACGTGGGCCGCCAGGGTGCCTGCCATGCTGGCACCCAGGACGACGGCGTGTGCGGGTCGGGTGGTGGTCACGCGCGTATCCCTTCGGGGTGGGTGATGTCGGCGGGCTCGGCGGGATCGTCCATGGTCACGTCCGTGACGCCCCAGAACGCCTGGACCCGGCGGCCGAGCCCGTTCTCGTCGAGTTCGACGATGCCGACGATGCGGAAGGTCATCGGCCGCGGCCGCTGCACGGTGACCGTGGTCGGCGTCACCACGAAACGGTCGTCCATCGACGTCATCGGCGGGTCCGGCACCTCGTGCGTACCGCAGGAGACGGCCAGTTCGAGGTGGCGGCGGAGATCGTCCTTGCCCACCATCGGCGGCCGGCCCACGGGGTCCTCGAAGACGATGTCGTCCGTGAACAGGTCGAGGACGCCTTCGATGTCACCGGCGTTGATGCGCTGGGCGTAGTCGACGGCCATCTGCTTGCGCGCGGCCTCGTCGGGCATGGCACCTCCAGGAGGGTGGGCAGACCTTGTGAAAGTCATCTCGGGCCGCCGGTTCAGCCGAGGACCGTGAGATCGGATGTGCCCCAGTACGACTTCAGATGCCGGATGAGGCCGGACGTGTCCATGCGGATCACGAGCATCGCGGTGCGGTGGATACGGGCCGTACCCGGGGTCTCGGGGGCCTTGAGCCAGCCCCGCTCCGCGTACAGCGGGCCCATGGGCAGGTAGTCCATGACGGAGGCGATCTGGATCAGCGTGTGCGTGGCGTCCTGCCCGGCGACGGGCTCGGCCGCCTCCTCGCGCAGGCGCGCGGCGAGAAGCGGTTCGTAGTGGGCGCGCAGCGCGTCGTGCCCGGTGAGGGGCGGGAGGCCGACCGGGTCCTCAAGGACCGCGTCCGGCGCGTACAGCTCGATGAGCGCGTCCAGGTCCCCGGCGTTGACCCGCCGGCTGTGCTCAAGGGCACGCTTCTTGCGGGCGAACTCGTTCATCGCTGTCCCTCCACTGCCTGTCCGTTTCCGTGCCCGTTGCCCTGTCCGTTGCCCTGTCCGTTGTCCTGTCCGTTCGCGCCGTCCCTGCCGAGATCCCGGTCGATGAACGCGAAAATCTCGTCCGTCGACGCGTCCTGGATACGGGTACGGGTGGCCACCGCGACGTCGCCGGCCGAGTCCTCCGGCGCGTCGAGCCTGGCCAGCGTGGCGCGCAGCCGTCCCGCCAGTTCGGCCCGTGCCGAGCCGTCCTTCGAGGAGACCGAGAGGAGCGAGCCCTCGATGCGCTCGAACTCCGCAAGGACGTCGGCGAGCGGGTCCGCCGCGCGCGGCGCCAGCTCCTGCCGCAGCTGCGCGGCGAGCTCCGCCGGGTTGGGGTGGTCGAAGACGAACGTGGCAGGCAGCTTCAGGCCCGTCGCGGCCGAGAGCCGGTTGCGCAGCTCCACCGCGGTCAGCGAGTCGAAGCCGAGCTCCCGCAGCCCCTGCGTCGCGTTGACGGGAGTCGCCGCGTCGTAGCCGAGGACGGCCGCGATGTGCGTGCACACCAGGTCGAGCAGCGCCTCCTCCCGCTCGGGGTCGGACATCGCGCCGAGCGACTTGAGCAGCGCGGCCGCCCCCGCAGACACGGCACCGCCGCCGCCCTTGCTCCCGCCGCGCACCAGGTCCCGCAGCAGTGCCGGAGCGGGGTGGGTCTCGGCCTGCCGGCGCATCCGGGTCAGGTCGAGACGGACCGGCGCGTACAGGGGCAGACCACCGGCCCATGCCGCGTCGAGGAGGCCGAGGCCCTCGTCGGCGCCGAGCCCGACCACACCGGCGCGGGCGTGGCGCGCCCGGTCGGCGTCGGTGAGCCGTCCCGACATGCCGCTCGCCAGCTCCCAGTAGCCCCACGCCAGGGAGGTCGCCGCCGCGCCGCCGTCGTGCCGGTACCGGGCCAGCGCGTCGAGGAAGGCGTTGGCGGCCGTGTAGCTGCCCTGGCCGGGACCGCCGAGCAGCCCGGCGACCGAGGAGTACAGGACGAACGCGGACAGGTCCGCGTCCCGCGTCAGCTCGTGCAGGTGCCACGCGGCGTCCGCCTTCACGCGCATCACCTCCTCGACCTGCTCGGCTGTGAGGTTCTGCACCACCGCGTCGTTCACGGTGCCCGCGCAGTGGAAGACGGCGGTCAGCGGATGCTCCGCGGGTACGGCCGCCAGGAGGGCGACGGCTTCGTCCCGGTCGCCCGGGTCGCACGCGGCGAAGGTGACCCGCGCGCCGAGCGCGGAGAGGTCGGCGGCCAGTTCGAGGGCGCCCGGCGCGTCGGCTCCCCGCCTGCTGGACAGCAACAGGTGCCTGGCTCCGTACCGCTCCACGAGGTGGCGGGCCGTCAGCGCGCCGAGCGCTCCGGTGCCGCCGGTGATCAGCACGGTGCCCTCGGGGTCGAAGGCGGGGGGCAGCGAGAACACGGTGATGCCCGCCGAGGGCGGGGCCGCCATCGCGGCGGGCGCCTGCCGGATGTCCCACACGGTGATGTCGAGGGGCGACAGGGCGAGGCCGTCACCCCATTCTGCGGGGTCCCTGGGTTCCGCGGTGGCCGCCGAGTTCGCCGATTCCGCTGAGTCGGTCGAGTCCGTCGAGTGCGTCGAGCCGGTAGAGTCCGCCGGCTCCGTCGAGCCGGCCGAGTCCGCCGCCTCCGCGGAGCCCGAAGAGTCGGCCGAGCCCGAAGAGTCGGCCGAGCCCGCAGAGTCGGTCGAGCCCGCCGAGCCCGCCGAGCCCGCGGAGCCCGTCGAGCCGGTCGAGCCCGAAGAGCCCGCCGAGCCCGCAGAGTCCGTCGAGTGCGTCGAGTGCGTCCAGCCGGCCGAGCCCGCAGAGTCCGCCGAGCTCGTCGAGCCGGAAGAGTCGGCCGAGCCCGTCGCATGCGTCGAGCCGGCCGAGTCCGTCGAGTCCGCCCCCTCCGTCCACTCCGCCAACTCCGCGAGGATTTCCCGTACGCGCCCGGGCTCGGGCGGCGTGACGGTCTGGCCCTCGTCCGGGCCGCCCGCACGCTGGACCACCAGGCCGTCCTCGTGACGGAGGATGACGTCGGCCGTGCGCTCGGCGAGGCCCGGAGCCTCCGCTCCCGACGCACCGTCCACGACGTCCACCCGCCACCGCCGGGCAAGGCGCAGCACTGCACGGCCGACGGAACCGGTGTCCTCCTCGACGAGCAGGGTCTCGCCACCGCGCGGCGCGACGACGTCCGCCAGTATGTGATACGCGGACACATAGGCCCCCAAGGACCCGGCCGCCTGCGCCCAACTCCAGCCCGACGGAACCTTCATGAGCAGCGAGCCATCGGCGACGGCCACCGGGCCCACCGCGTCGACCCATCCCATCACCCGGTCGCCCACGGCCACCGAACCGACCTCGCCGCCGACCTCCGTCACCACACCGGCGCCCTCGACGCGGCCCGCGGTGAAGGGCCCCGACGCCGCGGCCCGCACCGCCACCCGCACCTCGTGCGGCTCCAGCGCCCGCCCGGCCTCCGGCGCGTCGACAAGGGACAACTGCCCCCCTCCGGCCGCCGCTTCGGACCGCGCCAGCCGCCACGTAAGCGAGCCGACCGGCGGCACCAGGCGCACCGACGCGTCATCGCGTACGAGCCGCGGCACGTAGGCGTGCCCGTCCCGCAGCGCCAACTCCGGTTCGTCGGCCGCCAGTACGCCGGACAGCGCGACCGGCGAAGGCGCCGGCCCGTCCACGTCGAGCAGCGTCAGGCGACCGGGGTTCTCGGCCTGCGCGCTGCGCACCAGACCCCACAGCGACGCGCCCGCCAGATCACCGGCGGTCTCACCCGGCCGCGCGGCGACCGCACCCCGGGTGACGACGACGAGACGCGTCGCCGCGAACGCCGGGTCGTCCACCCACTCCTTGAGCAGCGACAGAAGGGACACGGCGGCCAGCCGCGCCCACCCGGCCGCGTCACCGGCACCCTCCTCGGCCCCCGCGCCCGACCCTGCCGCGGCGCACACGACGAGCACGACATCAGGCGCTTCGCCCCCGGCCGCCACCCCGTCCCGCAGCGCGCCGAACGTGTCCCACACGGGCCCGGCGGACAGCGCGTCGCACAAGGCCCCGGCCAGCGCCCCGGCCGGCGCACCGCCCAGCGGACCACTCCCGGCAGGCGCGACGACCGCGGCACGCGGGGCGCCGCCGCCGGTCCCCTCGGCCCGCGCGGCAGCCTCCGTCCACACGAGCCGGAAGAGCGCGTCACGGTCCGCCGCACGGGCGCCCGCGATCTGGTGGGCGGCCACCGGCCGCACCGTGAGCGACTCCAGCGTCAGAACCGACTCACCGCCTCCGCCCCCGTCCACGGCCGTGAGAGTCAACTGGTCGGGAGCGGTGCGTGCGATGCGTACCCGAAGCTTCTCCGCGCCCGGCGCGTGCACCCGCAACCCGCTCCACGAGAACGGCAGCAGCACCTGGTCGGTGTCGGCGGACGACGTGACCGCGTCCAGGATCAGCGCGTGCAGCGTGGCGTCGAGGAGCACCGGATGCACCTGGTAGCGGTCGGCCCTGCCGCTCTCCGCCTCGGGCAGCGCGACCTCGGCGAAGATGTCGTCCCCGAGCCGCCACGCGCTCACCAGCCCTTGCGAACCGGACCCGAAGTCGTAGCCGTACGAAGCGAGCTCCCCGTAGGCGTCGTGCCCGCCGACCGGTGTGGCGCCCGGCGGCGGCCACGCCCCGCCGAACGAGACGTCCTCGGCGCCGGAGCCCGAGGGGGCGACGATCCCCGCGGCGTGCCGGGTCCACACGGCCTCCTCGCCCTCACCCGTGGGCCGCGAGTGCACGGTCACGGGACGCCGCCCGTCCTCGGCCACGGAACCGACCGCCACCTGCACGTCGACCGCGCCCGCACCCTCGTCGCCGAAGGCCAGCGGAGTGTGCAGCGTCAGCTCCGCCAGCTCCGCGCAGCCGGCACGCACCGCGGCCTGCAGCGCGAGCTCCACGAACGCCGAACCGGGCAGCAGCACCGTGTCCATGACCCGGTGCTCGGCCAGCCACGCCTGGTCCCGCGGAGAGATCCGGCCGGTCAGCAGATGACTGCTGCCGTCCGCGAGTTCCACGGCGGCCCCGAGCAGCGGATGCCCCGCGGAAGCGAGCCCGAGCCCCGCCGGGTCCCCGGCGAGCCCCCTGCGCCCCTCCAGCCAGAACCGCTCCCGCTGGAAGGCGTACGTCGGCAGATCCACCACCCGAGGCAGCGGCACGGCCGGGAACCAGCCCGTCCAGTCGACCTCCGCCCCCGCACCGAAGGCCTGGGCGGCGGAACGGGTGAGCTGCGCGGCGTCGCCGTGGTCGCGGCGCAGGGTGGGGACGACGGTGGCGGGCATGTCGGCCCGCTCGATGGTCTCCTCCATGCCGAGGTTGAGGACGGGGTGGGGGCTGGCTTCGATGAACAGGCGGTAGCCGTCGGCGAGCAGCGCCTCGATGGTGTCGGCGAAACGGACCTGCTGGCGGAGGTTGGTGACCCAGTAGCCAGTGTCGAGGGCGGTGGTGTCGTCGAGGCGCTCGGCGGTGACGGTCGAGTAGAAGGCGACGTCCGTGGCCGTGGGCCGGATGTCGGCCAGGCGTTCCGTCAGCAGATCGTGGAGCTGGTCGATCTGGGGACCGTGGGAGGCGTACCCGACATCGATGACGCGGGCGCGCAGCCCCCGTGCTTCCGCGTCCGCGACCACGGCCGCGACGTGCTCCGGGGGGCCCGAAATCACCGTCGAGGATGGCCCGTTGACGGCCGCGACAACCACGCCCGGCCGGTCATCGCCGATGAGTTCAGCGGCCAGCTCGGCCCCGGCGCTGAGGGACGCCATATCGCCGTGCCCCTGCAGCTGACGGAGCGCGTCACTGCGTACCGCCACGATCCGCGCCGCATCCTCCAACGACAGCGCGCCCGCGACACACGCGGCGGCCATCTCGCCCTGCGAGTGCCCGACCACGGCAGCCGGAGTGATGCCATAGTCCGCCCACACCGCAGCCAGCGAGACCATGACCGCCCACAGCACGGGCTGTACGACCTCGACCCGGGAGAGTTCACTCCCGTCCCCGCGCAACACATCCGTCAGCGACCAGTCCACATACGCCGACAGCGCAGCCTCACACTCCGCGATCCGCGCGGCGAACACCGGTGACTCATCAAGCAGTTGGGCTCCCATGCCCACCCACTGCGACCCCTGCCCCGGAAACACCAACACCGGTCCCGCGCCGGAAGCACCCTGTACGGCGCCCTCGACGACGTCCGGTGACGGCTCGCCCGCCGCCAGAGACCGTAGCCCGGCGAGGAGAGTCTCGCGGTCCTTGCCCACGACGACGGCCCGGTTCTCGAACACCGACCGGGTCTTGACCAGGGACCAGCCCACGTCCAGCGGCGACGCGAGTCGCGGGTCGGCGGTGGCGCGGTCGGCAAGCAGTCCCGCCTGGGCCCGCAGCGCCTCCTCGCCGCGCGCCGACACCACCCAGGGCACCACTCCGGCCGGTGCCGCGGCGTCCTCCGCCGGAGCGCTCGCGGGCTCCGGCGCGTCCGGGGCCTGTTCGAGGATGAGGTGCGCGTTGGTGCCGGAGATGCCGAAGGCGGACACCCCGGCGCGGCGCGGGCGTTCGCCGCGCGGCCAGGCGACCGGTTCGGACAGCAGGCGGACGCCGCTGCCGTCCCAGTCGACGTGCGGCGTGGGCGCGTCGATGTGCAGGGAGGCGGGCAGCTGTTCGTTGCGCAGTGCCATGACCATCTTGATCACGCCGGCGACACCGGCCGACGCCTGCGCGTGTCCGATGTTCGACTTGATCGAGCCGAGCCACAGCGGCCGGTCCGCGGGCCGCTCCTTGCCGTACGTGGCCACGAGCGCGCTGGCCTCGATGGGGTCGCCCAGCATGGTGCCGGTGCCGTGCGCCTCCACCGCGTCGACGTCTTCGGCGGAGAGCCGCGCGTTGGCGAGGGCCTGCCGGATCACCCGCTGCTGCGCCTGCCCGTTGGGCGCCGTGAGCCCGTTGCTCGTGCCGTCCTGGTTGATGGCCGAACCCCGGATCACCGCGAGGACGTTGTGGCCGTTGCGCCGCGCCTCCGAGAGCCGTTCGAGTACGACCAGGCCGACTCCCTCGGCCCAGCCGGTGCCGTCGGCGGCGGCCGCGAACGGCTTGCACCGGCCGTCCTTGGCGAGCCCGCGCTGCAGCGAGAACTCGACGAACGAGCCCGGCGTGGCCATCACCGTCGCGCCGCCCGCGAGGGCGAGCGAGCACTCGCCCTGCCGCAGCGCGTGCGCCGCCTGGTGGATTGCCACCAGGGACGACGAACAGCCGGTGTCGATCGTCATCGCCGGGCCTTCGAGACCGAGTACGTACGACACCCGGCCGGAGGCGACACAGCCGAGGTTGCCGGTGCCGATGTAGCCCTCGACCTCGGTGGGCCGTTCGCCGACGAGCGCGAGGTAGTCGAAGATGGTCAGGCCCGTGAACACTCCGGCGTCGGTGCCCTTGAGGGTCTCCCGGTCGAGGCCCGCGCGTTCGATCGCCTCCCAGGCGGTCTCCAGGAGCAGCCGCTGCTGCGGGTCCATCGCGATGGCCTCGCGGGGGCTGATGCCGAAGAATCCCGCGTCGAAGTCGCCCGCGTCGTAGAGGAACCCGCCCTCGCGCACATAGCTGGTGCCGCGGCTCTCCGGGTCCGGGTCGTACAGCGCCTCCAGGTCCCAGCCCCGGTCGTCGGGGAAGTCCCCCATGGCGTCCTTGCCGGCCGCGACGAGATCCCACAGCTCCTCGGCGGAGCGGACGTCGCCCGGATAGCGGCAGGCCATGCCGACGATGGCGATCGGCTCGTCGTCGGCGGCGCCCCCGGAGGCCCCGGCTGCCCGCACCGGATCGGCGGAGGCCGCCGTGTCACCGGACAGCTCGGCCCGCAGGACGTCGGTGAGCGCGTCGGGGGTGGGGTGGTCGAAGACGACCGTCGTCGGCAGGGTCAGGCCGGTGCTCTTGTTCAGCCTGTTGCGCAGCTCCACCGCGGTCAGCGAGTCGAAGCCCAGCTCCTGGAACGGCTTGGTGGCGGGCACCGCGTCGACGTCCGAGTGCCCCAGTGTGGCCGCCGCCTGGGAGCGCACGTGCTGCAGCAGCAACTGCCGCTGCTGCGCCGGTTTGGCCTCCGTCAGCTCCTGCTGCAGCGACGACGCCTCCGAGTCGTCCTCGCGCGCCACTGGTGCGCTCGCCCGCCGGTTCTCGGGCAGGTCGGCGAGGAGCGGGCTGGGTCGCTGAGCGGTGAACGTCGACGTGAACTGCGCCCAGTCGAAGTTCGCCACGGTCAGCGTCGTCTCGCCGGCGTCCAGGGCCTGCTGCAGCGCCTTGACGCACAGCTCCGGGCTGAGCGGATGCAGACCGAAGCGGCTGAAGAACGTCAACGCGGCCTGGTCCGCCGCCATGCCGGCCTCGGCCCAGGGCCCCCAGGCGATGGAGGTGGCGGGCAGGCCCTGGGAGCGGCGGTGTTCGGCGAGGGCGTCGAGGAAGTGGTTGGCCGCGCCGTAGGCGCCCTGCTGGCCGCTGCCCCACACGCCGGCGCCGGACGAGAACATCACGAACGCCGAGAGCGGCAACTCCCGGGTCAGCTCATGCAGATGGTGAGCGGCGAGCGCCTTCGGGCGCAGCACCTCGTCCAGCTCGGCGCCCGACACCTCACCGAGGCCGATGTAGTTCGGCACGCCGGCCGCGTGGATGACGGCGGTCAGCGGGTGCTCGGCGGGGACGCCGTCGATGAGGCGTCGTACCTGCTCGCGGTCACCGACGTCGCAGGCGGTGATGGTGACGGCGGCACCCAACTCCGCCAGCTCCGCCGTGAGTTCCCGCGCTCCGGGGGCGTCGGGGCCGCGGCGGCTGGTAAGGAGGAGGTGCGGGGCGCCCGCGCGGGCGAGCCACCGCGCGAGGACGGCGCCGATGCCACCGGTGCCGCCGGTGATGAGAATGGTGCCGTCGGGCCGCCAACTGAGCCCGTTGCGTGCCGTGTTGGCGGGGGCGTGTGCGAGGCGGCGCGCATGGACGCCGGACGGCCGGATGGAGAGCTGGTCCTCGTCCTGGGGGACCAGGGCGGCGGCCAGCCGGGTGAGTGTCTGGTGGTCGATACGAGCGGGCAGATCGACGAGCCCGCCCCACAGCCGCGGATACTCCAGCGCGGCGACGCGCCCCAGCCCCCACACCTGAGCCTGCACCGGATGGGTGAGGGCGTCGGTGGCGCTCGTGGAAACAGCCCCCTGCGTGAGCGTGCGTACGGCGATGTCGGCGCCGTTGTCCCCAAGGGCCTGCACGAGAGCGGTCGTCGCGGCGAGTCCGGCGGGCACGGCGGGGAACTCGGGATGCGGCTCCTCGTCCAGGGCCAGCAGATTGACGACTCCGGCGTACGCGGCCCCGTCCATCAGGGCGTGCAGCTCCCGAGCCAACTCCGTACGCTCCACGGCACACGCGTCGACCACGTGGCGCCGCACTTCGCCACCGTGGGCGGTCAGCGTCTGCGCGGTCGCGAGTGCTACCGGATGGTCGGTGTGTGCGGCGGGCACGAGCAGCAGCCACGTTCCCCTGAGCTCCGGTGCCGGCACGTCGGGCAGGTGCTTCCACGTGACGTGGTAGCGCCAGGAGTCGACGGTGGACTGCTCGCGGTGCCGACGCCGCCAGGCCGAGAGGACGGGCAGCGCGGACTCCAGCGCGCCGACGCTCTCCGCCTGCCCCTCGATCTCCAGGCTGCCGGCGAGGGCGTCGATGTCCAGCTCCTCGATCGCCTGCCACACCCGGGCCTCGACCGGATCGTGCCCCCCACTCGCGGTTGCGACCGCCGCGGGCGGCTCCACCCAGTAGTGCTTGTGCTGGAAGGGGTAGGTGGGCAGGTCGACGGTGCGGGGGGTGGGGTCGGCCGGGAACCAGCGCCGCCAGTCGATGTCGGCGCCGGCGGTGAAGGCGTGGGCGGCGGCGCGGGTGAGCTGGGTGGTGTCGCCGTGGTCGCGGCGCAGGGTGGGGATGGTGACGGCCGCCCCCGCGGGACCGGTCTGCTGCTCGATGGTTTCCTGGATGCCGAGGTTGAGGACGGGGTGGGGGCTGGCTTCGATGAACAGGCGGTAGCCGTCGGCGAGCAGCGCTTCGATGGTGTCGGCGAAGCGGACCGGTTGGCGGAGGTTGGTGACCCAGTAGGCGGTGTCGAGGGCAGTCGTGTCCGTCAGGCGCTCGGCGGTGACGGTCGAGTAGAAGGCGACGTCGGTGGTTGTCGGCTGGATGTCGGCGAGCCGGTCGGTGAGGAGGTCGTGGAGCTGGTCGATCTGGGGGCCGTGGGAGGCGTATCCGACGTCGATGACGCGGGCGCGTAGCCCACGTGCTTCCGCGTCCGCGACCACGGCGGCCACATCCTCCGGCGGCCCCGAAATGACCGTCGAGGATGGCCCGTTGACGGCCGCGACAACCGCTCCCGGCCGCTCGTCGCCGATGAGTTCAGCGGCCAGCTCGGGCCCGGCGCTGAGGGATGCCATGTCGCCGTGCCCCTGCAGCTGGCGGAGCGCGTCACTGCGTACCGCCACGATCCGCGCCGCATCCTCCAACGACAGCGCGCCCGCGACACAGGCGGCGGCCATCTCGCCCTGCGAGTGCCCGATCACGGCGGCCGGGGTGATGCCGTAGTCCGCCCACACGGCGGCGAGTGAGACCATCACCGCCCACAGCACGGGCTGTACGACCTCAACGCGGGACAGCTCCGCCCCGTCCCCGCGCAGCACGTCCGTCAGAGACCAGTCCACATACGCCGACAGCGCCGCCTCACACTCGCCGATCCGCGCCGCGAACACCGCCGACTCGTCCAGCAGTTGGGCACCCATGCCCACCCACTGCGACCCCTGCCCCGGAAACACCAACACCGGCCCAGGACCCACATCACCCGCCACCCCGGCCACCACATCCGCCGAAGCCTCGCCCGCAGCCAACGCCCCCAGACCAGCACCGGACTGGGCCAAGTCCTGTCCCACGACCACGGCCCGCTGCTCGAACAACGCGCGTGTCGTGGCCAGTGACCAGCCCACCTCGGCCGCCGACACCTCCGCGTCCCCGCCCACGAACTCGCGGACCCGCCGCGCCTGTTCACGCAGTGCGTCCGGCGTCCGCCCCGAAAGCACCCAGGGCGCCACCCCACCCGGCTCCGCGTCCACGGGGTCGGGCACCTCGTCCTCCGGCGGCGCCTCCTCCAGGATCAGATGTGCGTTCGTCCCCGAGATGCCGAATGCCGAGATGCCTGCCCGCCGTGTCCGCTCCGCCGGCCAGTCCACGGGCTCGGAGAGCAGTCGTACGCTGCCCTGTTCCCACTGGACGTGCGGTGACGGCGCGTCGATGTGCAGGGAGGTGGGGAGGAGACCGTTGCGCATCGCCATGACCATCTTGATGACGCCCGCGACACCGGCCGCGGCCTGCGTGTGACCGATGTTCGACTTGACCGAGCCGAGCCAGAGCGGGCGGTCCTCCGAGCGCCCCTGCCCGTACGTGGCGAGCAGGGCCTGCGCCTCGATGGGGTCGCCGAGCGTGGTGCCGGTGCCGTGGGCCTCCACGGCGTCGATGTCCTCGGCGGAGAGGCGGGCGTTGGCGAGGGCGGCACGGATGACGCGTTCCTGGGAGGGGCCGTTGGGGGCGGCGAGCCCGTTGCTCGTACCGTCCTGGTTGGTGGCCGAACCTCGGATCACCGCGAGGACCTTGTGGCCGCGGCGCCGCGCTTCGGAGAGCAGCTCAAGCGCCACCACTCCGGCTCCCTCGCCCCAGCCGGTGCCGTCGGCGGCGGCCGCGAACGGCTTGCACCGCCCGTCGGGCGCGAGCCCCCGCTGCCGGGAGAACTCGGTGAACGAACCCGGTGTCGCCATCACCGTCGAGCCGCCGGCCAGCGCGAGCGAACACTCGCCCTGCCGCAGCGCCTGACTCGCCAGGTGGATCGCCACCAGGGACGACGAGCACGCCGTGTCGACGGTGACGGCGGGACCTTCGAGCCCCAGCGTGTAGGAGATCCGCCCCGACACCACACTGCCGAGGTTGCCGGTGCCGATGTAGCCCTCGACGTCACTGGCCGTCTGGCTGATCAGCGTCAGGTAGTCGTGGGCGCTCACCCCGGTGTAGACACCGGTGTCGCTGCCCTTCAGCGCCTGCGGGTTCATGCCCGCGTGCTCGATCGCCTCCCACGCGGTCTCCAGGAGCAGCCGCTGCTGCGGGTCCATCGCCACGGCCTCGCGCGGGCTGATGCCGAAGAACTCGGCGTCGAAGTGGCCGGCGTCGTACAGGAAGGCGCCGTCCCGCACATAGCTGGTGCCCGGGTGCTCCGGGTCCGGGTGGTACAGCGACTCCAGGTCCCAGCCCCGGTCGTCGGGGAACCCCGCGACCGCGTCGCCCCCGTCGCGCACCAGCTCCCACAGGTCTTCCGCCGACCGGGCGCCGCCCGGATAGCGGCAGGCCATGCCGACGATGGCGACCGGCTCGGTCGATTCCTTGTCGTGGAGCCGTTGCCGGGCCTCGCGCAGCTCCGCGGTGACCCACTTGAGATGATCGAGAAGTTTCTCCTCGTTCGACATCTGACCCAGGCTCCTTGGCGCTACGTGGTGATCGGGGCGTATGAGGTTGGGAGGGCAAGGGGTAAGGGGTAGGGGGCGGTGCGGCCGGGGCCGGCTGCTCAGGACTTCCCGAACTCGCTGGAGATGAGGTCGAAGATGTCGTCCGCGCTCGCCGCCTTCAGATCGGCATGCGCCGACTCGGCGCCTTCCGGCCCGTCCTGCGCCGGACTCCACTTCGAGACCAGCACCTGCAGCCGGCCCACGATGCGGCGCCGGGCCGCCTCGTCCACCTCGGCCGCGCCGAACGTCGTGTCCCACTTGTCGAGCGCCGCGAGCACGTCGCCCTCGCCGGTGGCCCCGGCGTCGTCGCCGAGCTGCCCGCGCAGGTGTGTCGCGAGCGCCTCGGAGGTGGGATGGTCGAAGATCACGGTGGCGGGGAGCGAGAGCCCGGTCGTGGTGTTGAGCTGGTTGCGCAGCTGGACCGCGGTGAGCGAGTCGAAGCCCAGCTCCTGGAACGGCTTCGCCGCGGGAATGTCCTCCACCGTGCGGCCGAGCGTCGCGGCCGCGTACGTCCGGACGTGCTGGACCAGGAAGCCGAGCCGCTGCGACGCGGGCGTCTTCGCCAGTTCCTCGCGGAACGCGCTCGTCTCGGCGGCGGACCCCGGCTGCTCGGCCTCCCGCTGGTTCTCCGGAAGGTCGTCGAGGAACGGACTGGGCCGCTGCGCGGTGAACGTCGGCGTGAACGTGGCCCAGTCGAAGTTCGCCACGGTCAGCGTGGCGTCCCCCGCCTCGACCGCCTGGTGCAGCGCCTTGACGCACAGGTCCGGGGCGATCGGGAGCAGACCGAAGCGCTTGAAGTACGTCAGTGACTCCGGGTCGGCGGACATGCCGGCCTCGGCCCAGGGCCCCCAGGCGACGGAGGTGGCGGGCAGGCCCTGGGAGCGGCGGTGTTCGGCGAGGGCGTCGAGGAAGTGGTTGGCCGCGCCGTAGGCGCCCTGCTGGCCGCTGCCCCACACGCCGGCGCCGGACGAGAACATCACGAACGCCGAGAGGTCCAGGTCCCGCGTCAACGCGTGCAGCTTCCAGGCCGCGTCGGACTTCGACCCCAGCACTTCACCGAGGCGCGCGGTCGTGAGATCACCGATCGCGGTCAGATCGGTCATGCCCGCCGCGTGGATGACGGCTGTGAGGGGATGCTCGGTCGGTATTCCGTCGATGAGGCCGCTCAGCTGTCGGGGGTCGCTGACGTCGCAGGCGGTGAGGGTGACGGCGGTGCCGAGCCGGTCTAGCTCGGCGGCGAGTTCCCTGGCGCCGGGCGCGTCGGGGCCGCGACGGCTGGTGAGGTGCAGGTGGGGGGCGCCCTGCCGGGCGAGCCAACGGGCGAGGACGGCACCGATGCCGCCGGTACCGCCGGTGATCAGGGTGGTGCCTCGGGGCCGCCAGGACCAGGTGCCTTCAGGGTGCACGGGGATCCGGGTGCTGCCGACGGCGTGGGTGAGGCGCCGCGTGTGGATTCCGGTGGGGCGGACGGCGGTCTGGTCCTCTTCCTGGGGGAGGAGAGCGGCGGCGAGGCGGGGGAGGGTGTGGCGGTCGATACGCGCGGGGAGGTCGATGAGTCCGGCCCAGAGGCGCGGGTGTTCGAGGGCGGCGACGCGGCCGAGTCCCCAGACGTGGGCCTGGAGGGGGTGGGCGAGCGGGTCGGTGGCGCCCGTGGACACGGCACCCTGCGTGACGGTGTGCAGGGGTGCGGTCGTGCCGTTGTCGCCGAGTGCCTGGACGAGAGCGGTCGTCGCGGCGAGCCCGGCGGGCACGGCCGGGTGCTCGGGGTGCGGCTCCTCGTCCAACGCCAGCAGATTGACGATCCCGGCGAGACCGGCCGTGTCCACGGCGGCCAGCTCCTCGCGGTCCGCCCGGCCGGTCGCGACCGGATGCAGCCGGACGGCGGCCGCCCCATGCTCGCGCAACGCCTCGGCCGTGGCTCGTACGGCGGGGTGCTCCGCCTCGCAGGCAGGGACGAACAACAGCCAGTCGCCGCCCAGTTCCGGCGCGGGCCCGTCCGACCGGTGCTTCCACGTGACGCGGTACCGCCAGGAGTCGATGGTCGCCTGCTCCCGATGCCGGCGACGCCAGCCCTTGAGCACCGGCAGCGCGGGCTCCAGCGCCCGGACCGCCTCCTCACTGCCCTCCTCCGACCCCAACGTCTCGGCCAGCAGCCCGAGATCGAGCTCGTCGACGGCCTGCCACAGCTGGCTCTCGGCCGCACCCAGCTCACCACTGACGCCGCCCGGGGCGGACACGGAACGTTCGAGCCAGTAGTGCTGGTGCTGGAAGGCGTAAGTGGGCAGGTCGACGGTGCGGGGAATGGGGTCGGTCGGGAACCAGCGCCGCCAGTCGACGTCCGCGCCCGCGGCGAAAGCCTGGGCGGCGGCGCGGGTCAGCTGGGTGGTGTCGCCGTGATCGCGGCGAAGGGTGGGGACCACGGTGGCGGAGATGTCCGCCTGCTCGATGGTCTCCTCCATGCCCAGACCCAGCACCGGGTGGGCGCTGGCCTCGATGAACAGACGGTAGCCATCGGCCAGCAGCGCCTCGATGGTGTCGGCGAAACGGACCTGCTGGCGGAGGTTGGTGACCCAGTAGGCGGTGTCGAGGGCGGTGGTGTCCGTCAGGCGTTCTGCGGTGACGGTGGAGTAGAAGGCGACGTCGGTGGTCGTCGGCTGGATGTCGGCGAGCCGGTCGGTGAGGAGATCGTGGAGCTGGTCGATCTGCGGGCCGTGGGAGGCATACCCGACATCGATGACGCGGGCGCGCAGCCCCCGCGCCTCCGCATCGGCGACCACGGCCGCCACATGCTCCGGCGGCCCCGAAATCACCGTGGACGACGGTCCGTTGACGGCCGCGACGACCACCCCCGGCCGCTCGTCGCCGATGAGTTCAGCGGCCAGCTCGGCCCCGGCGCTGAGGGACGCCATATCGCCGTGCCCCTGCAGCTGACGGAGCGCGTCACTGCGTACCGCCACGATCCGCGCCGCATCCTCCAACGACAACGCACCCGCGACACACGCGGCAGCCATCTCCCCCTGCGAATGCCCGACCACGGCGGCCGGAGTGATGCCGTAATCCGCCCACACGGCGGCGAGCGAGACCATCACCGCCCACAGCACCGGCTGCACAACCTCAACCCGGGAGAGCTCCGCCCCGTCCCCGCGCAACACATCCGTCAGCGACCAGTCCACATACGCCGACAGCGCGCGCTCACACTCGCCGATCCGCGCCGCGAACACCGCCGACTCGTCCAGCAGTTGGGCACCCATGCCCACCCACTGCGACCCCTGCCCCGGAAACACCAACACCGGCCCAGGACCCACACCCCCCGCCGCCCCGGCCACCACACCCGCCGAAGCCTCACCCGCAGCCAACGCCCCCAGACCAGCAGTCAGCGCATCCCGGTCCCGGCCCACCACCACAGCCCGGTGCTCGAACACCGACCGGGTCGTGGTCAGCGACCAGCCCACCTCGGCCGTCGACACACCCGCGTCCCCGCCGACGAACTCGCCCAGCCGCCGCGCCTGTTCACGCAGTGCGTCCGGCGTCCGCCCGGACACCACCCAGGGCACCACCCCACCCGACTCCGTGACCACGGGGTCGGGCACGGTGTCCTCGGGAGGCGCCTCCTCCAGGATCAGATGCGCGTTCGTCCCCGAGAAGCCGAACGAGGACACCCCCGCCCGGCGCGGGCGCTCGCCGCGGGGCCACTTCACCGGGTCGGTGAGCAGGCGCAGCCCGCTGCCTTCCCACTCCACGTGGGGTGAGGGGGCGTCGACGTGCAGGATCGGGGGCAAGAGGTCGTTCCGCAGGGCAAGGATCATCTTGATGACACCGGCCACGCCCGCGGCGATCTGGGTGTGGCCGATGTTGGACTTCACCGCTCCGACCCACAGCGGCCGGTCCGCCGGCCGTTCCTGGCCGTAGGCGGAGATGAGAGCCCCGGCCTCGATGGGGTCGCCGAGCGTGGTGCCGGTGCCGTGCGCCTCCACGGCGTCGATGTCCTCGGGGGTGAGGCGGGCGTTGGCGAGGGCGGCGCGGATGACGCGTTCCTGGGCGGGGCCGTTGGGGGCGGTCAGGCCGTTGCTCGCGCCGTCCTGGTTGACGGCCGAGCCGCGGATCACCGCGAGAATCCTGTGGCCGTTGCGGCGTGCGTCGGAGAGACGCTCCAGGAGCACCACCCCCGTGCCCTCCGCCATGCCCATGCCGTCGCTGCTCGCCGAGAACGGCTTGCACCGTCCGTCGGGTGCCAGGCCGCGCAGTTCGCTGAAGCCGATCAGCGGGGCGGGCGACGACATCACGTACGTGCCGCCCGCAAGGGCCAGCGAGCACTCCTGGGTGCGCAGGGCCTGGGTGGCGAGGTGGAGGGAGACCAGCGACGACGAGCACGCCGTGTCGACCGTCACCGCGGGGCCTTCGAGGCCCAGGGTGTAGGCGACGCGGCCGGAGGTGACGCTGCCGGAGTTGCCGATGGTGAAGTATCCGGCGGTGCCCTCGGGGACCTCCGACGCACCGAGCGCGTAGTCGAGTCCGTCGCAGCCGATGAACGTGCTGGTGTCGCTGGAGCGGAGGCTGAGCGGGTCGATGCCGGCGCGTTCGATCGCCTCCCACGCCGTTTCCAGGGCGAGCCGCTGCTGCGGCGCCATGGCCGCGGCCTCGGTGGGTCCGATGCCGAAGAAGGTGGGGTCGAAGTCACCGGCGTCGTAGACGAAGCCGCCTTCGCGGACGTAACTGGTGCCGGTGCTCTCGGGGTCCGGGTCGTAGAGGGAGTCGAGGTCCCAGTTGCGGTTGCCGGGCAGGGGCGCGACGGCGTCGCCGCCCCTGGAGATCAGCTCCCAGAACTCTTCGGGAGACCGGACTCCGCCCGGCAGCCGGCAGGCCATGCCGATGACCGCGACGGGTTCGTGGCCCGCCGACTCGACGTCCTGCAGCCGGCGTTCCGTCTGACGCAGGTCCGCGGTGACACGCTTGAGGTATTCAAGAAGTTTCTCTTCGGTGTGCGCCATCCCGGTGACAACCGCCCCTCTCCGCGAGAACAGACCGCAGACTCGTCGACGGCGCTAAAGCCCTCCTAATACTCGGCTGTGCACGGCTCATCGCCGGGGCGTCCGCACTGGTCGGAAGCACGGGCGAAGGCAGCAGGGGCTTTCTTAGGAGCGCTTAAGCGGGGCCTGCCAGGGTGTGCCGGTGTCAGGCCGTCACGCCCTGATCAGCGGCGTCGCCCGTGCCGTGCCCGTGCGGCCGGTGGGCCTGACCGTCGGGTCCGGACAACGCGAAGCGAGGCATCGTGCCCATCACGGATAGCAAGCCGGCCGCCACATTCCCCGATCTGGTCGACCCGTCGTTCTGGGCGCGGCCGCACGACGAACGCGTGGCGTTGTTCGAGGAGATGCGGGCCCTGCCGCAGCCGGCGTTCATCCGGCAGAACATGCCCGGCGTGCCCTGGACGTTCGGCTATCACGCGCTGGTCAAGTACGCGGACATCGTGGAGGTGAGCCGCCGGCCGCAGGACTTCTCCTCGAACGGCGCGACCACGATCATCGGCCTGCCGCCCGAACTGGACGAGTACTACGGCTCGATGATCAACATGGACAACCCGGAGCACTCGCGGCTGCGGCGCATCGTCTCGCGTTCCTTCGGCCGCAACATGATCCCCGAGTTCGAGGCCGTGGCGACCCGCACCGCCCGCCGCATCATCGACGAGCTCGTCGCGCGGGGGCCGGGTGACTTCATCAGGCCCGTCGCCGCGGAGATGCCCATCGCCGTGCTCAGCGACATGATGGGCATCCCGGCGGAGGACCACGACTTCCTCTTCGACCGGTCCAACACGATCGTGGGCCCCCTCGACCCGGACTACGTGCCCGACCGGGCCGACTCCGAGCGCGCGGTGATCGAGGCGTCCCGCGAACTCGGCGACTACATCGCGGGTCTCCGTGCGGAACGGCTCGCCGCCCCCGGCAACGACCTCATCACGAAGCTGGTCAAAGTCCAGGCGGACGGCGAGCAGTTGACGCGGCAGGAACTCGTCTCGTTCTTCATCCTGCTCGTCATCGCCGGGATGGAGACCACCCGCAACGCCATCTCGCACGCCCTGGTACTGCTGACCGAGCACCCCGAGCAGAAGGAGCTGCTGCTCTCGGACTTCGACACGCACGCGCCGAACGCGGTCGAGGAGATCCTCAGGGTCTCCACGCCCATCAACTGGATGCGCCGCGTCGCCACCCGCGACTGCGACATGAACGGGCACCGGTTCCGCAGGGGCGACCGAATCTTCCTGTTCTACTGGTCGGGCAACCGTGACGAGGCGGTCTTCCCGGACCCGTACCGGTTCGACATCACGCGCGGGACGAACGCGCACGTCACGTTCGGCGCGGTGGGCCCGCACGTCTGTCTCGGGGCCCACCTCGCCCGAATGGAGATCACCGTCCTGTACCGGGAGCTGCTCGCGGCGCTGCCCCAGATCCATGCCGTGGGGCAGCCCCGCAGGCTGGACTCCAGCTTCATCGAAGGAATCAAGCACTTGCACTGCGCCTTCTGACTCCTCGTCCCGCACACATACGCTTCCCTCTGCGCACGTGCGCCGCACGACGATGCTCCAGTCGGCGACTCAGCGACTCAGCGACTCAGCGACCTGACATGGCGAGGGGCGACGGCGGGGACATCAGGTGCATGTCACCCGCGAGTATGGCCCGCTGCAGCTCCTGGAGCGGGCGCCCGGGTTCGAGTCCCAGCTCGTCGTTGAGCGTCTTGCGCACCGACTGGTACACCTTCAGCGCGTCCGCCTGCCGCTCGGAGCGGTAGAGCGCCAGCATCAGCTGGCGGTAGAACGCCTCGCACATCGGGTTCTCCGCGGTGAGGGCGTACAGCATGCCCACGGCCTCGCGGTGCCGCCCGAGCTGGAGCTGGCACTCGACGAGCATCTCCTGGCACTCCAGGCGGATCTCGGTCAGCCAGGTCGAGAAGCCGTCGATGATCGGACCGTTGGCGCCCGGCCCGTTCCCGCCCTGCCCGAGGATCGGGCCGCGCCACAGCGCGAGCGCCTGCCCGAAACAGGAGGCCGCCTCGTCGAAGCGCTTCTGCCTGAGCAACGACCGCCCCACGTCGACCAGTTCGGGGAAGATCTGGGCATCGATCTGGTCGTCGTCCCTCTTGTGCAGGACATACCCCGGCGCCCGGGTCTCGACGGGGTTGCCCGCCGACCCCGGCACCTTCAGGAACTTGCGGAGCTGGGAGATGTACACGTGCAGTCCCGCGGTGGCGCGCCGCGGCAGGTCCTCGCCCCAGATCTCCCGCATCAGCTGCTCCAGCGAGACCAGCCGGTCGGCGCGGATGAGGAGCACGGTGAGGACGATCTCCACCTTCTGCGCGTTGATGGTGGCGTAGTCGTCTCCGTCCTTGATGCGGAGCGGGCCCAGCATTTCGTATCTCACCGAGCGTTCCCCCTTGCTGTCGCACGCTGCCGTGAATTGTCCGCCAGTGCCTTGGAGATGACGTCCGTGACGCCCTGCTGATGCGTGTTCAGATAGAAGTGGCCCCCGGCGAAGACCTTGAGGTCGAAGGGCCCTTCCGTGTGCTGCTCCCAGGCTTCGACGTCATCCAGCGGCGCCTGCGGGTCCCGGTCGCCCACCAGGGCGGTAATGGGGCAGGACAGCGGGGGCGACGGGTTCCACCGGTACAGCTCGACCGCCCGGTAGTCGTTGCGGACCACCGGGAGGATCTCCGCCAGCAGTTCCTCGTCGTCCAGGAACCGGGGATCCGTGCCCCCGGCCCGGCGCAGTTCGGCGGCCAGCTCGGTGTCGTCGAGGAGGTGTACGGTGCCGCGCCGGAACCGGGACGGTGCGCGGCGTCCCGAGACGAACAGCCGGCAGGGCTCCTTGCCCGTACGGTCACGGAGCCGCTGCGCGACTTCGAGGGCGAGGACGGCGCCCATGCTGTGGCCGAAGAACGCCGACGGACGGTCGTCGAACGGGCCGAGCGCGTCGGTGATGAGGTCGGCGAGCCGGGGGATGTCGTCCAGGAGCCGCTCTCTGCGGCGGTCCTGTCGCCCGGGGTACTGCACCGCGAGGACCTCGGTGTCGGCCGGGAGAGCGGGGGATTGCGCGAGGGGATGGTAGTAGGAGGCCGAGCCGCCCGCGTGGGGGAAGCAGACCAGCCGGACGTCGGCTTCCGGCCGGGGCCGGAAGCGACGTATCCAAGGGTCCGACATATCGGGTGGGGGGAAGGCAGACAAGATCTTTCCCTTCGCCAGGAACGCTGACAACGGTGTCGTCACATCTCATAGCCGCTCCTGATCATGCGCAGCTCAAAGTTTAAACGGCAACGTCGCTAACACGGGAACGGGGCGGAATAAGACATTCCTCATCGTTTATCGAGCGATTCTTACGTGATCAAAACCAGGGAGGCAAGATGGGGTAAATTTCAATATGAATGCTTAACACGGCGTACTGTGTGCGGTGTGCAGCCAGGGGAGCAGTCGACCGCCCTGCCAGCCGTGATGGCCTGACGAGGCCTCCGGGGGCCGCCGTCCGCCCGCTGCCGCAGAGGTTTTTGCGGGATTATTACGTTGCTCTGGTTTGCTCCGCCGTCCCGGCCGTTGGCCTGCGCTGTGTCTCGTCCTTATGTAAGGGACGGTAAAAAATCCCCTTTCCCCTCTCGGGCGCCGGTCGAGTGGGCCTCGACCCCGATTGTGGCTTGTTGTTTTCTTGTGGCGCCGCGTGTGAAACGGCGGCGGCTGGCCACTCGCTCTGCAGGCTCCGGAGACGGGGTTGTCACCTTTTGGGGTGACTGTGCCTCGTTCAAGGTGTCCTGTTCCATGGCGCATCCGCGATCGTCGTGCCATGGGTGAAGTGCGGAGCCACCGAAGGAGCACAGAACGATGAGCGAGAGCATGGCGTGGCTGACGCGGGACGTCCGCAAGGCCCGCAAGCAGGGCGCCGCCGAGACCGCGCGGCGCCGAGCCGGCCGACTGGCGGACCTGGTCGCCCACGCCCGCTCGGCGTCGCCGTACTACCGGGAGCTCTACCGCGGCCTGCCCGAGCGGATCGAGGACCCGGCGCTGCTGCCGGTCACGGACAAGAAGCAGCTGATGGACCGCTTCGACGACTGGGCGACGGACCGTGACATCACCTTGGAGAAGGTCCGCGCGTTCACCGACGACCCCGACCTGATCGGCCGGCGCTTCCTCGGCCGCTATCTGGTGGCCACCACGTCCGGCACCAGCGGCAGGCGCGGCCTGTTCGTCCTCGACGACCGGTACATGAACGTGTCGTCCGCCGTGACCTCCCGGGCGCTCGCCTCCTGGCTCGGCCCCCTCGGCATCGCCCGGGCCGTCGTCCACGGCGGCCGCTTCGCCCAACTCGTCGCCACCGAGGGGCACTACGTCGGCTTCGCCGGATACTCCCGCCTGCTCCAGGAGGGCGGGGCACGCAGCAAGCTGATCCGGGCCTTCTCCGTGCACGAGCCGATGTCACGCCTCGTCGCCGAACTGAACGAGTACCGCCCGTCGTTCCTCATCGGATACACCAGCACGATCATGCTGCTCACCGCGGAACAGGAAGCGGGCCGCCTGCACATCGACCCGGTGCTGGTCGAGCCCGCGGGCGAGACGATGACCGAGAGCGACACCGACCGCATCGCGGCGGCCTTCGGCGCCAAGGTGCGCACGATGTACAGCGCGACCGAGTGCACCTACCTCAGCCACGGCTGCGCCGAGGGCTGGTACCACGTCAACGACGACTGGGCCGTGCTCGAACCGGTCGACGCCGACCACCGGCCCACCCCGCCGGGAGAGTTCTCGCACACCGTCCTGATCACCAACCTCGCCAACCGCGTACAGCCGTTCCTCCGCTACGACCTGGGGGACAGCGTCATGCTCCGGCCCGACCCCTGCCCCTGCGGCACCTCCTCGCCCGCGATCCGCGTCCAGGGCAGGTCGGGCGACATCCTCACCTTCCCCACCGGCCGGGGCGACGACGTCAGCCTCGCCCCGCTCGCCTTCAGCAGCCTCTTCGACCGCATGCCAGGAGTCGAGCTCTTCCAGATCGAGCAGACCGCGCCGTCGACCCTGCGCGTCCGCGTGGTCGGATCTCCCGGCGCCGACGCGGACCACGTGTGGCAGCGGGCCCACGACGGCCTGACCCGCCTCCTCGCCGACAACAAACTCGACAACGTAACCGTCGAACGGGGCGAGGAGCCGCCGCGGCAGACGTCCGGCGGGAAGTACCGGACGATCATCCCGCTGGAGGACTGAGCCGGCCCGCCGTGCGGACCGGACTACTGCGCGTAGGCCCGCAGCGGCGGCTCCTCCTTGACCCACGGCTGGCTGTGGATCAGCAGCTCGACCGGGGAGTTCAGCAGGCCGGGCAGGGCGTTGACCGCCTCCTCGCTGTTGAGCGGCATCACCGGCTCGGCGCAGTGCGCGCGGTCGATGCGGCTCGTGTCGGCCGGGCCGGGGTGCTCGACCGCGTCGGCGACCAGGTCGTAGCTGACCTGGTCGACGACCATGGCGATGTGGGTGGGCCACGGCCGCCCGGGGCAGATGTCCTGGACGCCGACACGGTGGGTGCCCGGCAGCGACGGGGCCTGTCCGTCGGCCACCACCGACTCGTCGGCGTACGAGTAGATCGTGGTGTACGACGGTCCCGCGGGCATGGGCGTGCCGTCGGCGCCGAGCGCCTTCGACCAGTTCGAGTCGCGGGCGAACTGCAGGACCGAGGCCGGGCAGCCCGCGACCTCGGCGATCGGACGGCAGGGGGAGGCGAGCCGCGTCCCCTGGAACGGGGAGCCCAAGGTCACCATGTCGTCGACCTTCCCCGGCAGGTCCGGCCAGAAGCGCAGGGCCCACGCCGTGAGGAGCCCGCCCTGGCTGTGCCCGACGAGATCGACCTTACGGCCGGTGGCCTCCTGGATCGCGCGCGTCGCGTACACCACGTACTCGACGGACTCCTGCATGTCACGGAGCCCGCGGCCGGGGGAGTCCACCCAGCAGGACTCGTAGCCCTTCTTCTTCAGCTCGGCCATGTAGTTCCAGGCGTAGTTCTCCTCGCCCTTGAGGCCGGTCCCGGGCACGAAGAGGACGGTCGGCCTGTCACCTGCCTCGCGCAGGTCCTCCAGCGGCGTCCCGCAGTGCAGGGCCTCGGCGAGCTCGGCCGCCGGTATCTCCAACGGCGGAGAGGAGTCGTCCGCCGCGCGGGCGACGGACACCGGCAGCACGGTGGCCGCCAGCGCGGCCGCCACGAGTCCGCCGAACCATGAGGACAAGCGCACAGTGACCTCCACAGGAACCTTCACGAGTAAGCGGTGACTCCCTCCAGAGGGAGCTCTGCAGCGAGCTCCTCATCGTGAGCCGCCGTCACACCAGACGTCAACAGCCCCACGCGTGAGGGAAGTTGGGATGCGGCACGTCCGCATTCACCGTGACGTCGGCCTGCGCCTGGACGGCGTGGTTGGACATCCGGGGAGGCGTCTGGCATGGTCGCCCGTCCGTCCCCCTCCAGGAGCGGAGGGCCCCGGGCCCGAAAGGAGAGCCACGATCACGATGATCGAAGTCAGCACGCGCAGCATGAAGGAAGCCGCTGCCGCCGAGCAGCTCCGCGCGGAGACCACGACACTGGACATTCCAAAGGGTTTCGACCTGTGGACGGCCGAGGAGATCGCGGAGTGGCTCGACGGCGTCGAGGACGACCCCGGAGTCTCCGACGCCGACTTCTACACGGCCCAGCAGGCGGTGCGGCGGGTCCTCGGCACCGACGACGCCTGACCCGCCGCCGGCGCTACGTGTGCAGCGCCCCGTCCTCCTCCACATGCCCCTCCGGCTCCAGCTGGATCGTCGAGTGGGCCACGTCGAAGTGGCCCCCGACACACCGCTGCAGACGCCCCAGGAGCTCCCCGTACCCGCTCGCCAGAGCCGCCTCCGTGACCACCACGTGCGCGGTCAGCACCGGCATCCCCGAGGTGACCGTCCAGCCGTGCAGATCGTGCACGGCGACCACGCCCCGCTCCGCCATCAGGTGCCGGCGGACCTCGCCGAGGTCGACGTCCTGCGGGGTCGCCTCCAGCAGGACGTGCACCGAGTCCCGCAGCAGGCCGTACGCGCGAGGCACGATCAGCAGGCCGATGACGATCGACGCGACGGGGTCGGCGGCCTGCCACCCCGTGAGCAGGATGACCAGGCCGCCCACGATCACCGCGACCGAGCCGAGCGCGTCCCCCAGCACCTCCAGATACGCGCCCCGCAGGTTGAGGCTCTTCTCCTTGGCGTCCCGCAGCAGCCACAGGCCCACCAGGTTGGCGGCGAGCCCGCCCAGCGCGACCACGAACATCAGGCCGCCCTTGACCTCCACCGGCTCGCTGAACCGGCCGATCGCCGACCACAGGACCCAGGCGAAGATGGCGACCAGGAGCAGCGCGTTCAGGACCGCGGAGAAGATCTCCACCCGGTAGAACCCGAAGGTGCGCCGCGGCGTCGGCGCCCGCTGGGCGAGGGTGATGGCGCCGAGGGCCAGCGAGACGCCGACCGCGTCGGTCAGGCTGTGGGCGGCGTCGGCGAGCAGCGCGAGGCTGCCGGACAGGAGCGCGCCGACCACCTGGATGACGGTGATCGAGCCGCTGATGCCGATGGTCCACAGCAGGCGGCCGCGGTACGTCCCGCTGAGAGTGCCGCCCGCCGCCCCGGCGGACGGGCCGTGGTCGTGCCCCATGCCCGCGAGTGGACCACGCGCTCCACGGCGCCGCCACCGAGCGGTCGGCCACCCGGCCCAGCCCGGCGGGGGCTCAGAGCCTGTCTTTGAACCCCCGCCTGCGCCCCGACGCCCGGCACGCACCCTCGCCGCACGGCGCCCCAGGACAGGTGGCTCCGCCACATGACCTGGGACACCGCACGCGATCGCACGCTTCCCCAAGCTCTCGGCTCCGCTTGAGCAGGGGAGGCCCCAATCCGCCGCTGCGCCCGCGCTCCGCGCGAACGACGGGGGTTCAAAGACAGGCTCTCAGTGGAGCTGCGAGGAGACCGACGTGTCGCGGTCGCGCTGGTGCGGGATGCCGAGCGGCGGCGGCAGCTCGCCCTGCTGCACCCTGACCGTGCGCACGGGGGCGGGCACCCGGATGCCCTCGGCGCGGTAACGCTGGTGCAGGCGCTTGATGAACTCGTGCTTGATGCGGTACTGGTCGCTGAACTCGCCGACGCCGAGGATCACCGTGAAGCTGATCCGCGAGTCGCCGAAAGTGTGGAAGCGGATCGCCGCCTCGTGGTCGGGGACCGCGCCGGTGATGTCGGCCATCACCTCGTCCACCACCTCGGTCGTGACCTTCTCGACCTGCTCCAGGTCGCTGTCGTAGCTGACCCCGACCTGCACCATGATCGACAGCTCCTGCTCGGGGCGGCTGTAGTTGGTCATGTTGGTGCCGGCGAGCTTCGCGTTGGGGATGATGACCAGGTTGTTGGAGAGCTGGCGGACCGTGGTGTTGCGCCAGTTGATGTCGACGACGTATCCCTCCTCCCCGCTGCTGAGCTGGATGTAGTCGCCGGGCTGCACGGTCTTCGCGGCGAGGATGTGGACGCCCGCGAAGAGGTTGGCGAGCGTGTCCTGCAGCGCGAGGGCGACCGCGAGACCTCCCACGCCGAGCGCGGTGAGCAGCGGCGCGATGGAGATGCCGAGGGTCTGCAGGACGATGAGGAAGCCCATCGCGAGGACCACGACACGCGTGATGTTCACGAAGATGGTGGCCGACCCGGCCACGCCGGAGCGCGACTGCGCCAGGGCCTTGACCAGACCGGTGACGATCCGGGCCGCCGTGAGCGTGGCGGCGAAGATGAGCAGCGCGGTCAGCGTCATCGTGACGTTGCGTCCGGTGCGCGGTGTGAGCGGCAGCGCGCCCGCCGCGGCGGCGAGCCCGGCGGTGATGGCCGCGCACGGCACGAGGGTGCGCAGGGCGTCGACGATGACGTCGTCACCGCTCCACCTGGTCCTGCTCGCCCGCTCGCCGAGCCACCTCAGGAGCGCGCGGAGCAGCAGCCCGGCGACGACGCCGGCGACGACCGCGATCCCGGCCGCGATCCAGTCGTGCAGTGTGAGGGCACGGGTCATCAGTTCGCTCCCGTCGTACGGGGGGAGTGCGCCTGCGCGGGGCGTATGTGATGTGTCGTCACCTTGTGATACCTGCTCGATTCCGGGGAGTGCGGTCACGCCGGGACGAGAGCTCGGTTCCGGCGCGGACGTCATCCTGCCCCATCCGCACACGGCAGGCGTGCATACCCCCACCTGGATCTTCACAGAGCGGCCACGTCTGTCCATGCGCCGATGGGCGCGCTGTCCGTGGTAAAGCATTGAGTCAGCCGATTTGGCCACCCGGGATTCAGCGGACCGGTCGAGCCGGTCGATCCACGCGAGCGGAGGCGGTTGAGCATGGCGTCCATGGGCAGACCCGGAATTTCTCCCGTCAATTCGCACAATGAGTGGGACCCGCTGGAGGAGGTCATCGTCGGCCGTCTGGAGGGCTCGACCATTCCCTCCAGCCATCCGGTCGTGACGTGCAACATCCCGCCCTGGGCGGCACGGCTGCAGGGCCTAGCCGCCGGATTCGAATATCCGCAGCGGCTGATCGAGCCGGCGCAGCAGGAACTCGACCAGTTCATCGCTCTCCTGGAATCCCTCGACGTCACGGTGAAACGCCCGGAGGCCGTCGACCACAAACACCGCTTCGGCACCCCCGACTGGCAGTCGCGCGGTTTCTGCAATTCCTGTCCGCGGGACAGCATGCTCGTCGTCGGCGACGAGATCATCGAGACCCCGATGGCATGGCCGTGCCGGTACTTCGAGACGCACTCGTACCGCGAACTCCTCAAGGACTACTTCCGGCGCGGCGCGCGCTGGACGGCGGCGCCGAAACCCCAACTCACCGAGGCGCTCTACGAGAAGGACTTCCGCCCGCCCGAGGAGGGCGAGCCGATGCGCTACATCCTCACGGAGTTCGAGCCGGTATTCGACGCGGCGGATTTCGTGCGGGCGGGCCGGGACCTGTTCGTGACGCGGAGCAATGTCACGAACCTGCTCGGCATCGAATGGCTGCGCCGCCACCTCGGGCCGGAGTACCGCGTCCACGAGATCGAGAGCCGCTGCCGCGTGCCCATGCACATCGACACCACGTTCGTCCTCCTCGCGCCCGGCAAGGTCCTCGTCAATCCCGAGTACGTCGACGTCGACCGCCTGCCCGACGTGCTGGACTCGTGGGACGTCCTGATCGCACCGGAGCCCGACCCCATCGACGAGCGGCTGCTCAAGATGACCTCGATGTGCGGCAAGTGGCTCAGCATGAACGTGCTGATGATCGACGAGAAACGGGTCATCGCGGAGCGGCACCACACCGGAATGCTGCGCGCCCTCGAAAAGTGGGGGTTCGAGCCGATCCCGTGCGACCTGCTCCACTACGCGCCGTTCGGCGGGGCGTTCCACTGCGCGACGCTCGACGTCCGGCGCCGCGGCACCCTCGAAACGTACTTCGACTGACCGACCGGGCGTCCGAGCGCCTGCTCTGCCGACCGACCGTCGCCGGAGGGGTTCCCCGACCGCGACAGTTCTGCAAGTCTCCTCCTTAATTCCGCGGGCCGGTGGACGTCGCAGCCCGTCAAGTGGGCTGCCGCCGCGCGGATACGGGGTGAAGCACTGATGCGGAACGCGGCTCGTGGGCACGACCTGGTAGCGCTGCGGCGGCTCAACACCACCGTCGTGCTGCGCGCCCTGCACCACCGCAGCCCGCGGACCCTCGCCGAGCTCGCCGCGAGCACCGGCCTCTCCCGTCCCACCGTGGAAGCCGCCGTCGAAGAGCTGTCCGAGCGCGGCCTCGTCGGCGAGTCCACCGTGGAGTCGGCCGAGCGCACGCCGGGCAGGCCCGCGCGCCGCTTCCGCTTCCGCACCGAGGCCGGCTGCGTGCTCGGTGCGGACATAGGCCTGCACAAGATGGTGCTGCTCCTCGCCGACCTCGGCGGCACCGTGCTGGCCGCCCACCGCCGCGACATCGACCCGCGGCTCGGCGGCGGCGCCCGCCTCGACCTGCTGCGGCACGGCACGGAGGCCTTCCTCGACGCCCACGCCCCGCGCCGCGCCGCCGTGCTCGCCCGCTGCGTGGGCGTACCCGGAGTGGTGGACACGGGCGGGATCCTGAACTCCGTGGTGGTGCCCGAGTGGTCCGGCGTCGACATGGGGCGGCTCCTCCAGGACGGCCGACCGGGCCACACCCTCGTCGAGAACGACGTGAACCTCGCGGTGCTCGCCGAGCGCTGGCAGGGCGCCGCCACCCTCGCGGGCGACGTCGTCTGCGTACTCACCGGGCACCGCGTCTCGTGCAGCCTCACCATCGGCGGCCGGCTGCACCGGGGCAGGCGCGGCGGCGCGGGCGAACTCGGCATGCTGCCGCTGCTCGGCATGAGCACCGCCCAGGAGGCCCTGAAGTGGCCGGGCGCGCGGCGGGCCGGCGAGTCCGAGGTGGCCGCACTCGCCCGCGCCGCGGACACCGCGGACCCGCGCGCCCTCGCCGCCGTCGCGGACTTCGCCGACCGCATCGCCCCGGGCATCGCCGCCCTCGCCCTCGCCGTCGACCCGGAACTGATCGTGCTGACCGGCGGGGCGACACCCGTCGGCCGCCACCTCGTGCCGCTGCTCGAAGAGCGGCTGCGCCCCATGACCCTGCACGTCCCGCGCATCGCGCTGAGCTCGCTCGGCGACCGGGGCGTGGCCATCGGCGCCGTGCGAAAGGCGCTCGACCTGGTGGAGGAGGACCTGCTCGCGGACAAGGCGCCGTAGCGGCGGGCCCGCCACGCGCGGGCCGGCCGTGGGGCGTCCGACGACTCATCGGGAGGCGAAGGCGCACATGCGCAGAAGGACTCTGCTCGGCGGGGCGTTGGCGGCCCCCTTGCTCGCCGCCTGCTCCGGGGGGAGCGACGGCACGGACAGCGGTGGCAGGACGACGCTCTCGTACGGGATGTGGGATCCGGCGCAGGCGCCGGGCATGGAGAAGATCATCGCCGCGTTCGAGAAGCGCAACCCGCGGATATCCGTGCGGATCCAGCTGACGCCCTGGGCGAGCTACTGGACCACTCTCAAGACGTCCATGCGCGGCGGCACCGCCCCCGACGTCTTCTGGATGAACGCCGTCAACTTCCAGCTGTACGCGTCCAACGGGGTCCTCGAACCGCTCTCCGGGCACATCAAGGCCGACTCCACCCCCGTGGACCGCCACCCGGAGGCCCTGGTGAAGCTCTACTCCTACCAGGGCACGCAGTACGGCCTGCCCAAGGACTTCGACACCATCGGCCTCTGGTACAACAAACAGCTGTTCGACAAGGCGGGCATCAAGTACCCGGACGAGAGCTGGACCTGGGACGACGTGCGCGACGCCGCGGCCGAACTCACCGATCCCCACAAGGGAGTGCACGGCTTCGCCGCCGAGATGCACCGACAGATCAAGATCTACCCCGCGGTTGTCGGCGCCGACGGCTTCATCCTGCGGGACGGCCGCTCCGGCTTCGGCGACGACCGCTCCATCGAGGGCCTGCGCTTCCTCACCGACATGATCGACCGGGGCTGGTCACCGCCGCAGAGCGCCATGACCGAGTCCGTCGGGCGCGTGCGCTACTGGTCGGAGAAGGTCGCCATGAACTACGACCTCTCCGCGATGTCCGGGCAGATGTATGCCGTACCCGCCCTCAAGGACCACGGCGGCATCGCCGTCCTGCCCAAGGGCCGCCGCAGGGCCACCATCATCCACGGCCTGGCGAACGTCATCTCCGCCAAGAGCGACAAGAAGGCGGCCGCCTGGAAATTCGTGCACTTCATGGCGGGGCGCGAAGCCGCCGAGATCCAGGCCGAGGCGGGCGTCACCATCTCCTCGTACGAGGGCACCCAGGACGCCTGGCTCAAGTCGATGCCGGAATTCGACCTCAAGCACTTCATCGAGATGCAGAAGTACGCGGTGCCCTATCCGAGCTCCGAGAACACCGCCGTCTGGGAGAACCTCCAATACCCGCTGCTCGGCGCCGCTTTCAGCGGCAAAGGCGGCATCGAGAGCGCTGCTCGCACCCTCGGCGAGCAGATGGACCGGGCCCTGAAGGAGGAACGCGCCTCATGAGTGTCTTTCCCGCCACGGCGGCCGCGAAGTCGGCCGGACGCGACCGGGCGTCCGCGCCCGGCGCCCCATCCGGGTCCCGCAACCAGCGGTCCGCCTACTGGTACATCGCGCCGCTCGGCATCGGCTTCGCCGTCTTCTACTTCTGGCCGCTCCTCCAGACCTTCTACTACAGCTTCACCGAATTCGGCGCGTTCGGCGGCCACACCTTCATCGGCACCGACAATTACGTACGCGTCATCAAGGACGTCACCGTCTGGCAGGCGCTCGGCAACACCCTGATCTACAGCGTCATCGGGCTGATGGCGCTGCCGGTCGCCATCGTCGTCGCATCCCTCCTGAACCGGCGCGGACTGCGCGGCGTCGCCCTCTACCGCGCCCTGTACTTCGTACCGTTCGTGACCCTGCCCGTCGCCGTCGGCCTCGTCTGGAACTGGCTCTACAACGGCGACTTCGGCCTCATCAACGAAGTCCTGAGCCGGTTCGGCCTCGACGGCCGCTACTGGGTGTCCGACCCCTCCACCGCTGTCTACGCGATCGGCGCGGTGATCGTCTGGTCGACCACCGGCTACTACCTGGTCATCTTCATGGCGGGCATCAAGGGAATCCCCCGCGACTACTACGAAGCCGCGGAAATCGACGGGGCCGGACCGCTGCGCCGGTTCTTCACCATCACGCTCCCGCTGCTCAGCCCGACCATCTTCTTCGCCTCCGTCATCTGCATGATCAATTCCCTGCAGACCTTCGACCTGATCTACATCATGATGGGCGAGTCGAATCCCGCGATCGGCGATACGCAGTCGATCGTCGGCCTCTTCTACAAATGGGCCTTCGTCGAGAACGCCCAGGGCGCCGCCGCCGCGCTCGCCTTCCTGCTGATGCTGGTCATCGCGGCCCTGACGTATCTCCAGTTCCGGATCCAGAAGAGGTGGGTGCACTATGCCTGAGCCCCGAAGGCGCATCGACACCGGCTCCGTCGCCACCCACGCCGCGCTCTCCCTCGGCGCACTGGTCATGGTCTTCCCGTTCCTGTGGCAACTGCTCACCGCGCTCAAGACCCTCGCGGAGACCTCACGTGTGCCGCCCACCTTCCTGCCCGACAACTGGAACCGGGCGAGCTTCGAAGAGGTCTTCACCGCGCTGCCGTTCCGCGAAATGCTCACCAACAGCCTGCTCAACACCGTCGGGCGCACCCTCGGCCAGCTCGTGTTCTGCTCGCTCGCCGCCTACGCGTTCGCGCGCATGCAATTCCGCGGCCGCAACGTCCTGTTCGCGCTCTTCCTGTCCGTCCTGATGGTCCCGAGCTCGCTGCTCGTCCTGCCGCAGTACGACATCATCCAGTCGCTCGGCCTGCTCAACACCGCGCCCGCGCTCTTCCTGCCCGGCATGTTCAGCGCGTTCGGCACCTTCATGCTCCGCCAGTTCTTCCTGACGCTCCCCAAGGAGCTGGAGGAGGCCGCCCGCATCGACGGCGCGGGGTCCTTCCGCATCTTCTGGTCGATCATGCTGCCGCTGATCCGGCCCGCGCTCGCCGCGCTCGCCGTCATCACCGCCATGTGGTCCTGGAACGACCTGCTGTGGCCCCTGATCGTCAACACCGACCCGGAGAAGATGCCGATCAGCGCCGGCCTCACCTCCCTGGAGGGTCAGTTCGAGACCAACTACCCGGTCATGATGGCCGGTTCGCTCATCGCGAGCCTGCCGATGCTGCTCGTCTACGTCTTCCTCCAACGGCACTTCGTCCAGAGCGTCGCCCTCTCCGGCTCCAAGAACTGACCGGGTCCGGCCCCCGTCACCCACCCCCCCCACGGAAAGGCAGCCCCTCCCTATGCCACCGCTTCACATAGGCATGCCACCGCTTCACATAGGCCTGCTCGGCGCGGGCGGCATCGCGCGCGCCCACCTGCCCGGCTGGCTGGCCCTCGGCGCCCGGGTGAGCGTGTACACCGTCGACGGCTCCGCGGAGAAACTCGCGTCGGAGTACGCCGGGCGCGGCCACGCCGTCCGGGCGGTCGATAGCCTGGACGCGCTCCTCGCGGACGCGGACGCCGTCGACGTCTGCACCCCCACCCCCACCCACAAGGAACTCGTCCTCGCGGCCGTCGCCGCGCGGCGGCACGTCGTCTGCGAGAAGCCGCTCGCCCTCACCGCCCGCGACGCCGAGGAGCTCGCCGCGGCGGCGGCCACGGCGGGCGTACGGCTGCACCCCGCCCATGTGGTCCGCTACTTCCCGGCGTACGCCGCCCTGCGCCGGGCCGTCGTCCGCGGCGACCTCGGCGCCCTCGCCGTGCTGCGCTTCACGCGCGGCGGGGCCAGGCCCCAGTGGGCGCCGTGGTTCGGCGACCCGGCCCAGTCGGGCGGGGTCATCATGGACCTGATGGTGCACGACATCGACATCGCGCGCTGGCTCGCGGGCGACGTGGTCCGCGTCCACGCCCGGACCCGCGGCGTCGAGCACGCCACCGGCGCCCCGCCCGAAGTCGTCACCGCGACCGCCGTCCTCACCCACGCGTCGGGCGCCGTCAGCCACATCAGCGGGCTGTGGGGCCTGCCCGACCAGCCGTTCCGCACCACGTTCCGGGTCGCGGGCGCCGACGGCCTGCTGCACCACGACTCGACCGCCGTGCCCGGCTTCCGGATCACCGCACAAGGAGTGCGCGCCGTCAACGAGGGCATCCCGTCCAGCCCCATGACGGAGAGCCCCTTCCTCACCGAACTCCGCGAGTTCGCCGCGTCCTGGCACGACGGCGGGCCCGAACCGCGGGTGAGCACGCGCGACGGCGTCGAAGCGGTGCGGATAGCCGAGGCCGCGGCGGAATCCAGCCGCACCGGCGCGGTCGTCGAGCCGGTCCCGGTCACACCTCCCGAACTTTCCGGCCGGACCGAGGAGACAGTCCGATGAGGGTCGCCGTCCTGTCGTTCGCCCACGTCCACGCCGCGGGCTACCTGCGGCTCCTGGACCGCATGCCCGGCATCGAGGTCCTGGGCAGCGACCCGGACACGGACCTCGCGGCACCCGGCGAGGTGCGCGGCCGCGCGCTCGCCGACGGGCTCGGGGTCGCGTACGCGGACACGTACGAGGAAGCCTTCGCCCGGCGCCCCGACGCGGTGATCGTCTGCTCCGAGAACGCCCGGCACCGCCCGCTCGTGGAACGCGCCGCCGCGCACGGCGTGCCCGTCCTCTGCGAGAAGCCGCTGGCGGCCACGGTCGAGGACGGCGAAGCGATGGTCGCCGCCTGCCGCGCCGCGGGCGTACGGCTCGCGGTCGCATACCCCGTGCGGTTCAGTCCGGCCTACGCGGCCGTGAAGGCCACCGTCGCCGCGGGCGACGCCGGACGGGTCCTCGCGGTGTCCGGCGCGAACAACGGCGCCATGCCGACCCGCGACCGCCGCTGGTTCGCCGAGCCCGAACTCTCCGGCGGCGGCGCCCTCATGGACCACACCGTGCACATCGCCGACCTGCTCGACGACCTCTTCGGAGAGGCCAGGCCCGTCGAGGTGTACGCGCAGACCAACAACATCCTGTACGCCGACGAGGTCGCCGCCGAGACCAGCGGCCTGGTCAGCGTCACCTACTCCAACGGCGCCGTCGCCACCATCGACTGCAGCTGGTCCCACCCCAGGTCCCACCACTCGTGGGGCGGCCTCGAACTCACCGTCGTCGGCGAGCGCGCCACTCTGGAGATGGACGCCTTCGACCAGAAGGTGCACGGCTTCAGCGAACGCCTGCGACGCGGCACCGAAGTGCCGTTCGGCGTCAACCTGGACGAACTGATGCTGCGCGCCTTCCTCCACGGGCCAGGAGAGGGCGGCATGACGGTAGCGGACGGCGAGGGCGGCCTGCGCACGCTGCGCATCGTCGAGGCGGGCTACGCGTCGGCCCGCAGCGGAGTGCCGGTCACGCTGGGCCGGGACCAATAGACGCGGACGTCCGTACCGCCACCTACAGTTGACGCCGTGGACGAGCGGACGCGGAACAGTGTGAGCGGACAGGCGAAGATCGGGACGGCCGTCCAGACGGGCCGGGTCGAGGTACTGAACGTGTACGGCGCCCCGGGCACGCCCGAGGACTCCCTCGTACCCCATCAGATGCCGCCGGACGTCCGGCACTTCGAGGACCGCGACGCCCAGCGCTCACGCGTGCTCGACATCGCCGCCCGCCCCAGGGCGGCCGGACGCCCCCTGGTCGTCTCGGTCACCGGGGTGCACGGCGTCGGCAAGACCGCGCTCGCCGTGCACCTCGCCCACCGCCTCGCCGCCGAGCACACCTACGTGGTGCGCTACGTGGACCTCGACGACCACCGGCCCGACGGCGGCGCCGACCTGGCCGACGTCATGGGCGAGCTGCTGCGCTCCTTCGAGGTCACCGACCTCCTCGAAGGGAACCCGGCACGGCGCCGCAAGCAGTACTGGGAACAGACCGGCAAGCGGCGCCTCGTCCTCATCCTCGACAACATCCGTACCGGCACCGAGATCACCCAGCTCCTCCCGTCGTCGGCGGAGAGCGTCGTGGTCGCCACCAGCCGCCAGACGCTCTACGACGTCGAGGGCGGCGTCGACCTGGAACTCCCCGTCGGACCGCTCGAAGAACCCCACGCCGAACGCCTGTTGCACCACATCGTCGACGACCCGCGGCTCACCGCCGACCCCGCGTCGGCCGCCGAACTCACCCGCATCTGCGGCGGCCTGCCCGCCGCACTCCACGTGGCCGCCGAATGGCTGCGCAAGCACCGCACCCGCAGACTCGCACGCCTCACCGCGCAGCTCGCCGCCGAACTCGACGCGAAGGGGGTGCCCACGGTGGAGGCCGTGTGGGACGCCGCGTACCAGGACCTCACCCCGGGCGCCGGCACGCTCTACCGGCTGCTCGTCGAACACCCGGGCCCCTGGATCGACCCCGAGGCGGCCACCGCGCTGCTCGGCAGGGGAGAGGACGAGGCCGAGGACGCCCTGGACGACCTCGTACGGGCGAGCCTCCTGGCCAGGGAGCGGGACGGACGGCTGCGCCTGCACGACCTGCTGCGCGCCCACGCGGCACGCCGGGCCGACCGGGAACGCCGTGCCGGCGCCGGCACCGAGGCGGCGGAGGGGCGGCTGCGCGTCATCCGCTGGTACCTCCGCCAGGCCCAGCGCGCCGACGCACTGCGCGCCGGCCCGCGCATGACCTTCGCCGACCCGGTGCCACACCTCCCCGACACCCCCGACACGGACTTCGGGATCACCGCCGCCGACAGCGAGAAGCAGCGGAAGGCGAAGGCGCTGCACTGGCTGGAGGCCCACCGGCTCGCGCTCCACGACTGCGTACGCGTCGCCCACGCGCACGGACTCGACGCGGAGGCCTGGGCGCTCTGCGAACCCCTGTGGACCCACTACATGGACCACCCCCGCCTCACCCAGGTCGTCAACACCTTCAGCACGGGACGCGACGCCGCGCTGCGCGCCGGAGGTCCGCTCACCGCACTGATCCGCATGCGCTGCCAGCTCGCGCGCCCGCTGTGGGAGCAAGGACGTTTCGACGACGCGGCGACGGAACTGCGCCTCGCGTCGGCGGCCGCCGAGACGCTCGGGGACGGCACCCGGGAGAGGAAACTGCGCGCCTCGGTCATCGAGTTCCGCGGGCTGCTCAGCTCCGCCCGGGGCGAGTGGGCGGCAGCGGCGGCGGACTTCGAGGCGTCCGGGCGCATCCACACGGAGATCGGCAACGCCTACGGCGCCATGCTCCAGACGTACCTGCTCGGCAAGGCTCTGACGGAGCTCGGCGAACTCTCCCGCGCCGCGACCCTGTTGACGGAGGCGCACACGCAGGCCGAGGCCACGGGCCGGGCCCGCCTGACCGCCCGCACGGGTTTCGCGCTCGCCCGGGTGCTGCGGGGCCTCGGACGACCCGGCGAGGCGATGGCTCTCTACGACGAGTCGCTGCGGGAGGCCCGCCTCAGCGAGTCCCTGCGCGAGGAGCTGCGGGCCCTGGACGCCCTGGCCGAGCTGGCCGCGGAGACCGGGGACGCGACCGCCGCCACGGAGTTCCGGACGGCGGCGCGCGCGGTGCGGGAGCGGGGCGGCGGCTTGACCGAGCCCGGTGAGGCGTCGGCGTCGTCTCCGTGAGGCGCTCCCCGACAGCGGGGACCGATCCAAAAGACACGCCCTAGATCTCCTGCTGCCCCTCCGCCGGGGTGGCCGGGGCCAGCGTCGCGTGGTGGGTGCGGTCCGCGATGACACAGGGGATCGACACCGGGGCGGTGGGCGCCCCGGGGTGGTCCACGAGCCACGCGTGTACGCCGGAGAGCACCGCTGCCGGGTCCGCGCGGAGCAGGCGGCCGTCCGGCTCCCGGTGCGGTTCGACGCGGAGGGAGAGGAGGGCGCCGCCGGTCCGGCGCAGCACGCAGTGCGAGGCGCTCAGTGCGACGGCGGCCGTGCGCGTGCCGCCGTGCTCGGCCAGCGCGTGCCGCGTCCAGCCGTCCACGGTCCAGGTCTCGCCCCGGCCGGGATGGCCGTTGGGGTGTCCGGCGCGGCGGAACAGGAGCCCCGCGCTCTGCAGCTGGGTGTCCGACGCCCTGCCGTGCTCGGCCGCCAGGTGGTGGGCGGGCGCGTCGGAGCGGGCGGGCCGTCGTTCGATGCGCAGGTGCGGGCCTCGCCGGTCGACCTGGACGGCGAAGGCCGCGAGGGCGCGGGCAGGCGGCGCGGGGTCCGGCAGGAGGCGCGGCTCGGCGGGCGCGTCCGGAGGGGTCAGGCCGAGGACGCGGTACAGCTCCTCGCGCAGCCGGCGTACGGCATGGCCGCGCTCGGCGAACGCCTGCCCGGCCGCCGCGGCGGCGACGCCGGGTCGGTGCGCGGCGACGGCGCGCTCCAGATCGGCCGCGGTCGGCCGCTCCACGGAGGTCAACGCCGGTACGCGGGCGAGGAGTTCGGCCATCGGGCTGCCCGGTATCAGCTCGCCGCCGCCGTCCCCCGCGGCGACCACCGGGACGTCGCGGGTCGCCGCCGCGTACAGCGCCGCCGAGCCGTGGTCGGTGATCACCGTGTCGGCGGCGATGAGGAGCGCGGCCCACTCCTCGTGGGGCCGGGCCAGGACCATGCCCGCGTCGAGGGCGGGCGCGAGGTCCTGGGCGAGGTCGAAGCCGCCGGTCCTGCTGTGTTCGTTGGGGTGCAGGACGAGCCCCAGCTGGTACGTGTCGTGGGGGAGCTCGGCGGCCAGGCGGGCGGGGAGTCCGGGGTGGCGCCGGAGCAGGGAGTGCGGTCCCCATGTGGAGGTGAGGACGACGAGTCGCCGGCCGTGGGTGCGCAGCGCGGCCCGGTAGCGCTCGCGCAGCGGGAGGGAGGCGAGGACCCGGTCGAGCGTGGGATCGCCGGTCACCGTGGCGCGCGCCGCGGCGGGCGGGCACTCGGTGGCGAGGCGGGCGACCTGGGAGGGGTGGGCCAAGGCGTGGAGGCGCGCCAGGGGCCGGTCGCCCGGCATCAGGAGCGCCGGGTCCATGCCGGACGCGGAGTCGCCGGGGCCGTCCTCGTCCGTCTTCCCGCCGAGGGCCTTGTTGTAGCCCGCGCCGTGCGGCAGCAGGACGCGAGGGCCGCGGAGCTCGGCGAGGCCACCCTTGGGGCTGGCGGCCAGGATCAGGTCGTGAGGGTGGGCCAGGGCATCGGCCCACGGAATGGTGCGGCCGCCCGCCCGCTCGACGGCCGCGAGGGCGTCGGCACCGAAGTCGGAGCCCGGGACGAGGGTGAAGCGGCGCCGGATGCGGTCGTCACCGGCGAAGACGGGGAGCACGTCGAGGAGCCGGTGCAGGGCGGTCGCCGACCGGGCGGCGAAGAGCACGTGCTTCTCGCCACTGTCCCTCACCACCGGAGGCACCCGCGAGGGGACCCGCTGCCCGCTGCCCGCTGCCCGCTGCCCGCTGCCCGCTGCCCGCTGCCCGCTGCCCGCTGCCCGCTGCCCGCTTCGGGAGTGTTCATCCTAGTCTGCGGCGAAGTGGCGGGGGGCCCGTTTCCGCACTTCGGGGCGGGTATGTGGGGGTCGGCGGGCGGCATGCCGGAGATCGTACCCGGATCGTCCGGCCGGGCCCGCAGGATAGACCTGCGGCGGATGCGTCCTGCGACCGGAGTCGGATCCGGAACGGATCGGCAGGGTATTAGCGTGGACGGAACAGATCGATCGACAGGATCCGAGGTGCCCGGCCCATGCCAAGCCGCAGCGAGAGCCGTACCCAGCTCATCGAGTCACTCATGGAGCGGTTCCCGCACGTCCCGCGGGAAGCCGTGATCAAGGAAGACCTGCTGCGCGGCGGCATCGCCTTCGACGAGTCCGCGCTGAGCGACAATGAGGACGGCGACGTCAAGCCGAAGTCGTACTTCATCTTCTCCTTCGACCACGGCACGCTCCCCGAGCTGGGCGCCGCCGCGCTGCGCCGCCCGCCGGAGGAGATCGTCCTCACCGGCGGCCCGTACGAGCTGCGCCGCACCGTCGTCTCGGTCCGCGTGAACCCGGCGTCGCCGTACCGCGTGGCCGCCGACGACAACGGCGTGCTCGGCCTCTACCTGGACGGCGTGCGCATCTCCGACGTCGGCCTGCCCCCGATGCCGGACTACTACCGGCACACGCTGGAGAACGGCAAGTCGGTGATGGAGGTGGCGCCCACCATCCAGTGGGGCTACCTCATCTATCTGACGGTCTTCCGGGTCTGCCAGTACTTCGGCGCCAAGGAGGAGTGCCAGTACTGCGACATCAACCACAACTGGCGCCAGCACAAGGCGGCGGGCCGGCCGTACACGGGGGTGAAGCCGGTCGAGGAGGTCCTTGAGGCCCTCGCCATCATCGACAAGTACGACACCAACAAGTCGTCCACCGCTTATACGCTGACCGGTGGCGCCGTCACCTCGAAGGTCGGCGGCAAGGACGAGGCCGACTTCTACGGGCAGTACGCGAAGGCCATCGAGGAGCGCTTCCCGGGCCGCTGGATCGGCAAGGTCGTCGCCCAGGCCCTGCCCAAGGCGGACGTGCAGCGCTTCCACGACTACGGCGTGCGGATCTACCACCCGAACTACGAGGTGTGGGATCCGTACCTCTTCGAGCGGTACTGCCCCGGCAAGGAGCGCTACGTCGGCCGCGACGAGTGGCACCGCCGCATCCTGGACTCCGCGGAGGTCTTCGGGCCGCGCAACGTGATCCCGAACTTCGTGGCGGGCGTGGAGATGGCGGAGCCCTTCGGCTTCAAGACCGTCGACGAGGCGATCGCCTCGACCGTCGAGGGGCTGCAGTACTTCATGTCGCGCGGCATCACGCCCCGCTTCACCACCTGGTGCCCGGAGCCGACGACTCCGCTCGGCAAGGCGAACCCGCAGGGCGCGCCCCTGGAGTACCACGTGCGGCTCCTGGAGGCCTACCGCGCCACCATGGAGGCCAACGGCCTCTCGTCGCCGCCCGGCTACGGCCCCGCGGGCCCCGGCAACGCGGTCTTCTCGGTCAGCTCCTTCATGGACAGCCTGCCCGCGGAGAAGGCGGCCCCGGAGGACGCCGTGCTCCCGGCGGAGGCCCAGTAGCCGCGCGCGGCCGCATCGGCGGCGCCCCTCGGCCCCGGTGAAGATCACCGCTTCGTAGGATGACGGCGTGATCCGGACGCGGGCGACCCCCGCGTCCGGGCGGCGCGACAGTCGGAGCCTGTGCCATGGCACAGGCTCTCGGTCACCCAGAGCCGGAGGTCCCCCGTGCAGCCCCACCCCGTCACCGTCGTCACCGGCGGCAGTCGTGGCATCGGCGCCGCTGTCAGCGCCCGTCTCGCCGAGGACGGCCACGACGTCGTCATCGGCTACCGTTCGAACGCGGCCGCCGCGGAAGAGGCCGCGGAGGCGGTCCGCGCGGCCGGTCGCCGCTGCGTCACCGTCCAGGTCGACACCGCCGACGAGGCCGACGTCGACCGCCTCTTCGACACCGCCGCCGCCGAGCTCGGCCCCGTCACCGGACTGGTCAACAACGCCGGTGTCAGCGGCCCCGTCGGCCCCCTCGCAGACGCCGACGCCGAGGGCATGCGCCGGGCGCTCGACGTGAACGTCCTCGGGTATCTGCTCTGCGCCCGGCGCGCGGTGCGGGACATGAGGGCCACCGGCGGCGGCGCGATCGTCAATCTCTCGTCCGCCGCGGCCACCCTCGGCGCACCCGGCGAGTACGTCCACTACGCGGCCGCCAAGGGCGCGGTCGACACGATGACGGTCGGCCTGTCCAAGGAGGTCGCGGCGGACGGCATCCGTGTCAACGCCGTCGCCCCCGGCGTCATCTGGACCGAATTCCACGCCGACCCCGAGCGGCCCGCGAAGCTCGCGTCGGGCATCCCGCTGGGCCGCGCGGGGCAGCCGTCGGAGATCGCGGCGGCCGTCGCCTGGCTGCTCTCGGACGACGCCTCGTACGCGACGGGGACGGTGCTGCGGGTCGCGGGCGGCCGCTGACACTCCCGCGCCGGCCTCTCTCGTACGCTGGTTCGCATGATCGGCGGAGAGACAGTACTGACGGCCGGCGTCCTGATGCGGGCCGTCTCGTTCGACGACGCGGAGGCGCTGGCCCGTTCCTACCGGCGCAACCGCGACCACCTCGCACCCTGGGACCCGGACAGGCCCGAGGCCTTCTACACCGTGGAGGGCCAGGCCGACCGGGTCCGGGGTCAGTTGGAGGAGATGCGGGTGGGCCGGGCCGCGCACTGGGTGCTCGTCGAGGGCGGCGAGATCATCGGGCACGCCGCCCTGTCGAACATCGTGCTCGGCCCGGCCCGCAGCGCGACGCTCGGCTACTGGACCGACGCGGAACAGGTCGGCCGTGGCATCGCGACCGCCGCCACGCGCCACGCCTGCGAGGTGGCCGACACCCGGCTCGGCCTGCACCGCGTCGAGGCGGGCACCCTGCTCCACAACACCGCCTCGCAGCACGTGCTCACCAAATGCGGCTTCGAGGAGTACGGGATCGCGCCGAAGTCCCTCTACATCAACGGCGCCTGGCGCGATCACCGGCTCTTCCAGCGGATCCTCAACGACCGCCCGGCGTTCTAGCTCAGACGATGTTCTCCGCGACCTCGGCCTGTTCGCGGTCCGAACCGTACGCCTGCGGAGTGCTGTAGGAACGGCGTGCCACGAACCACCACACGGTGGCCAGGAGCAGCACCACGGCGAGCGCGATCGACGCGTAGTTCATCGTTTCGGCCGTCACCGGCGAGGTCTGCGGGAGACAGAACAGCACCGTCACGAACGCCACCCAGACCACCGCGGTCCAGCCGATGGGCTTGCTCCAGCGGCCCAGGTTCCACGGTCCGGGCCGGAAGCGGTCACCGGCGCGCAGGCGCAGGTAGATCGGGATGGCGTACGCGGGCGTGATGCCGATGACGTTGATGGCGGTCACGGCGGTGTACGCGGTCGCCGAGTACAGGGACGGCAGGGCGATCACCGCGGCCAGTCCCACCGACAGCCACACCGCGGGCACCGGCACCTGCGTGCGGGAGCTGACCTTGCGCCAGATCGCGGACCCGGGCAGCGCGTTGTCGCGGCTGAACGCGAACACCATGCGGCTCGCGGCGGCCGTCTCGGCGTTGCCGCAGAACAGCTGCGCCACGATCACGATGAGCAGCAGCGCCATCGCCCCGGACTCGCCGAGCGCGTCGATCATGATCTGGGCGGGCGGCACCCCGGTGTCGGTGGCGAGCGTGCCCGTGTAGTCCTGGATCGCGAAGGTCAGCCCGGTGAGCAGCACGAAGCCGGCGATCCACGACGCCCAGATGGCGCGCACGATGCCGCGGGCCGCGGACACCGACGCGTTGGAGGTCTCCTCGGACAGGTGCGCGGACGCGTCGTAGCCGGAGAACGTGTACTGGGCGAGGAGCAGGCCGATGGCGGTGACGTAGAGCGGGTTGTCCCAGCCGGTGCCGTCGAAGTACGTGGTGAAGACGTCCGAAGGGGACTGGTGATGGTCGGGGACGATCGCGAGGGCGCCGACGATGACGGTGACGCCGGCCAGGTGCCACCAGACGCTGACCGAGTTGAGGAGGCTCACCAGGCGGACGTTGAAGAGGTTCAGGACGGCGTGCAGCAGCAGGATGCACAGGAAGATCAGGAACGTCTTCTCCGGCGTCGGCGTGAAGCCGAACTTCAGGTTCAGGAAGGCGCCGGTGAACAGTGCGGCGCCGTAGTCGATGCCGGCTATCGCGCCGAGCAGACCGAGGAGGTTCAGCCAGCCCGTGTACCAGCCCCAGCGGCGCCCGCCGAGCCGGTCGGCCATGTAGTAGAGGGCGCCCGACGTCGGGTACGCGCTGGTGACCTCGGCGAGCGCGAGGCCCACGCAGAGCACGAACAGGCCGACGCCGACCCAGCCCCAGAGCATCACGGCGGGGCCGCCGGTGGTGAGTCCGAAGCCGTACAGGGTCATGCAGCCGGACAGGATGGAGATGACGGAGAAGCTGATGGCGAAGTTGCCGAAGCCGCCCATGCGGCGGGCCAGGACGGGCTGGTAGCCGAGCTCTCTGAGCCGTTCTTCCTCGTCCTGGCGTGGCGCTGGGACGGAGCTCGACGACCAGGTGGTGCGGGACACGGTGGGACCTCCGGTGGGGAGCGGCGGTGGTGGTGCGGGGAAGGGGGGTGGGTCCGTCGGCGGGCCCGTGGGGCTAACCGGGGCCGCGGGAGGCGCTGAAGCAGCGGGTGCGGGCCTGGACGAAGATCTCGGCGGCGGCGTCCGCGTCGCCGGGGGAGTGGGTGCGGTACGCCCACGGCACGGTCGTGTAGAAGGGGTCGAGGGCCTGGAACACCCGTGACGCGTCGTGGAACTGGTGGGCGCCCCACAGCGCGTGCGCCAGGTGGTTCAGGTCGAGGAGGGAGGTCGTGGCGGGCGCCGCGTGGTCGAACCACAGCTGCAGCGCGAGGAGCGCGGCGCGTGTGGCGTCCTCGGAAATCCAGTGCAGATCGAGGGCCTGCTCCTGCCCGGCCTCCCTGCGGTACCGCTCGACCCGCACGTACAGCGGCAGCAGGTGCAGCGCGGAGCCCGCGGGCGCGGCGGCCGACGCCCACTGCACGAAGTTGTACGCCTCGGTGAGCGGGCCTTCCGCGCGGCGTCCGTACACGAACTGCAGCATCCGGTGGTACGCCTCGCGGTTGCCCGGGTCCCGCTTGTCGGCCTCGGCGAGGAGCTGCCACGGGCCGGGGAAGAGCATCGGCTCCGGAGGGGCCATCCGGTGCTCGTCCCAGCGCTGCCCCACGTCCAGCTGGGCCAGGGCGAGCAGGCAGATCCACGGCACGGGGTCCTCGGGCGACATGGCCGAGGCGTCGGCGCACGCCGCGACCGCCTCGCGCCACAGGTCGTTGGTCCTGCGGTGCCCCGTGCGGTGGGCGCGCAGGGCCCGCTCCACCAGGACGCGGGTGTGCAGCACGGCGGCCGACGCGCTGCGCGGTTCCTCGGCGCGCCAGGTCCGCACCACGTCGGACCCGGCGACGGCGGCCCCGAGGATCTGCGTGCGCTGTGTCCACAGCCCCCAGTCGGGTGTCTCGGTCAGCAGGTTGCGCGTGGAGACCCAGCGGCCGGTCCTGAGGTCCTGGAGCACCGCGCGCAACGCTTCGTCGTGGCCTGCCGGGTGGTACACCGGGCGGCCTAACGGCATGGGCATGAGACCTCTGTTGGGGGAAGAGGGCGGAGGTTGATCGATTAACGGGGTTGTTCGCTGCGGGAGTTGACGGCGTGGACGGGAGGTGACGGGTGGGGCTCGGCGGACAGTGTAGATCCGGGCCTTCCGGTTCCAGGGCACTTCACCGATCTTTTATGACCCCGTTCTGTCAACACGGCGCGCCGAGCGCACATTTGGCGGACGTCATCTGTCACCGTCATCCGTCATCGCGATCCCTTGACGCCCTCCGGGCCGCTGTAGCAGTCTTCCCGCGGTGATCACCTATCAGCGGCCCCCGGCGCAGCGCCCCGTGCTCGCCGTGGACCAGGGCACCTCCGGGACGAAGGCCCTCGTCGTCTGCCCGGAGCGCGGCGTGATCGGATCGGGCGCGGCGCCGGTGCGCCCCCGCTTCCTGCCCGGCGGCCTGGTGGAGGTCGATCCCGCCGAACTGTTCTCGTCCGTCGTCGATGCGGGCCGCGCTGCACTGGCGGACGCGGGCGAACCGGTCGCCGCCGTCGGCCTCGCCAACCAGGGCGAGACCGTCCTCGCCTGGGACCCGGAAACCGGACGTCCCCTCACCGACGCCCTCGTCTGGCAGGACCGCCGCGCGGAGACGGTCTGCGCCGAACTCGCCGACCGCGCCGATGAGTTGCGGGCCCTCACCGGCCTGCCCCTCGATCCGTACTTCGCCGCCCCCAAGATGGCGTGGATACGCCGCCACCTGACCCGGCGCGGCATGGTCACGACCAGCGACGCCTGGCTCGTCCACCGCCTCACCGGCGCCTGTGTCACGGACGCCGCGACGGCGGGCCGCACCCAGCTCCTCGACCTCGACACCGTCGCCTGGTCACCGCGCGCCCTGGAGCTCTACGGCCTCGGCGACGAGCGGCTGCCCCGCGTCGTCGACGCGGCGGGCCAGGTCGGCACGACCACCGCGTTCGGCCCCGAACTCCCCCTCACCGGCCTCCTCGTCGACCAGCAGGCCGCGCTCCTCGCCCAGGACGTGACCGCCCCGGGCAGCGCCAAGTGCACCTACGGAACAGGGGCGTTCCTCCTCGCCCAGACCGGGGCGCGGCCACGGCGCGGCAGCTCGGGCCTCGTCAGCTGTGTCGCCTGGCGGCTCGCGGGCCGCAGCAGCTACTGCCTCGACGGGCAGGTCTACACGGCCGCGTCCGCCGTCCGCTGGCTCACCGACCTCGGCGTGATCGCGGGCGCCGAGGACATCGACCCCGTGGGTTCCGCCGTCCCGGACGCCGGGGGCGTCACCTTCGTACCGGCGCTCGCCGGTCTCGCGGCCCCCTGGTGGCGCGGCGACCTGCGTGGATCGCTGACCGGGCTCGGCCTCGACACCACCGCGGGCCACGTGGTGCGCGCCCTCTGCGAGGGCATCGCCGCCCAGGTCGTCTCGCTCGCCGACGCCGTCGCCGCCGACCTGGGGCAGCCCCTGACGAGCCTGCGGGTCGACGGCGGTCTCACCCGCTCGGCCCTGCTCATGCAGACCCAGGCCGACCTGCTGCAACTCCCCGTCGAGGTATCGGCGTTGCCCGACGTCACGGCCCTCGGCGCGGCCGCCGTCGCCCGCATCGGCCTCGATCCCGCGCTCACCGTCGCCGATGTCGTCCCGGAGTGGCGGCCCGCCGCCGTCTACGAGCCGCGGATCGACGCGGACCGGGCCGCCGAGCGCCTGGCGGGCTTCGGCGCGGCGGTGACGGCACTCCTGGAACGTACGCCCTGATGGCGCTGACCAGGCGCGGCACGCCGCCCGACGTGACGTACGACGTGACCGTCGTCGGCGCGGGAGTCGTCGGCTCGGCCGTCGCCCGCGAACTGGCCCGCCACCCCGGCCTGCGCATCGCCCTGGTGGAGGCATCGAACGACGTCGGCGAGGGCACGTCGAAGGCGAACACGGCGATCCTGCACACCGGCTTCGACGCGGTGCCCGGATCCCTGGAGGCCCGCCTGGTCCGCGAGGGCCGACGGCTGCTCGCCGCGTACGCCGCCGAGTCCGGCATCCCCGTCGAGCCGGTCGGCGCACTCCTCGTCGCCTGGGACGCCGACCAACTGGCGGCACTGCCGGGCCTGTTGCAGAAGGCGGAGCGCAACGGCTACGACGCGGCACGGATCATCGGGCCCGCCGAGGTACGGGCGCGTGAGCCGCACCTCGGCCCCGGCGCCCTCGGCGCACTCGACGTCCCCGGCGAGAGCATCATCTGCCCCTGGACCACCACCCTCGCCTACGCCACCCAGGCCGTGCGCGCGGGCGTCGACCTGCTCCTCAACTGCCGGTTGCAGAGGGCCGTTACGACCGGCGACACGCATCTCCTGACCACGAGCCGCGGCCCCGTGCGGACCCGCTGGCTCGTCAACGCCGCCGGCCTGCACGCCGACACCGTCGACCGGCTGCTCGGCCACGACGACTTCACCGTCACCCCGCGCCGCGGCCAGCTCCTCGTCTTCGACAAGCTCGCCCGCGACCTGGTGCGGCACATCCTGCTGCCCGTTCCCACGGCGCTCGGCAAGGGCGTCCTCGTGGCGCCGACCGTGTACGGCAATGTCCTTCTGGGGCCCACCGCCGAGGAGTTGGACGACAGGACGGCGACCGGGTCGACGGCCGACGGCGTCGCCGCGCTGCGCGAGAAGGGCCGCCGGATCCTCCCGGAGCTGCTCGACGAGGAGGTCACCGCGGTCTACGCCGGGCTGCGCGCCGCCACCGAACACGACGACTACCGCATCAGTGCCCACAAGGAACAGCGCTACGTCACCGTCGGCGGCATCCGCTCCACCGGCCTCACCGCGTCCCTGGCCATCGCGGCCCACGCCACCGAACTCCTCGCCGCCACAGGCCTGGAGCTCGCCGACCCCCGCGATCTGCCGCCCGTCCGCATGCCGAACCTCGGCGAGGCCTTCCCGCGCCCCTATCGGCGCGCCGACCTCATCGCCGCCGATCCCGCGTACGGCGACGTGGTCTGCCACTGTGAACGGGTGACGCGCGGCGAGATCCGGGACGCCCTCGCGGCCACGGTGCCGCCCGGCTCACTGGACGGCCTGCGGCGGCGCACCCGGGCGCGGGGCGGCCGCTGCCAGGGCTTCTACTGCGGTGCCGAGGTGCGGGAACTCTACGAACGGGGTGCGGAGTTGGATACCGGATGAGGCGCGAGCGCATCGTCGACGTGCTGGTCGTCGGCGCCGGACCGGCGGGGCTCGCCACGGCGGTCGGCCTTGCCGCGGCGGGCGTCGGCGAGGTCGAGGTGGTGGACCGCGAGCGGCAGGCGGGCGGGGCCCCGCGGCACTGCCTGCACGGGGGCTTCGGACGCCTCGGGATGTCGGGACCGCAGTACGCGGAGCGGTGCGTGGCCGCGGCCGTGGGCACCGGCGCGGTCCTGCGGACCGGCGTCACCGTCACGTCCTGGGCGGCACCGCTCACCCTGGACACCACGAGCCCCCGGGGCCTGGAGCGGATCACCGCCCGCGCGGTCGTCCTCGCCACGGGCGCCCGGGAGCGGCCGCGCGCCGCACGCCTGGTGCCGGGGACGCGACCCGCCGGGGTCTACACCACCGGCGAGCTGCAGCGGGCCGTCCACCTCCACCGGCAGCGGATCGGCACGCGGGCCGTCGTGGTCGGCGCGGAACCGGTGAGTTTCACGGCCCTGGACACGCTGCGGCGGGCCGGTGTCTCCGTCACCGCCCAGGTCACCGAACACCCCCGCCACCAGGCGCCACCCGCCCGCGCCCTCGACGCACGGCTGCGCCGCGGCGTGCCGCTGCTCACGGACGCCACCGTGGCCGAACTCCTCGGCCGCGGCCGCCTGTCGGGGGTCAGGCTGCGGCACCGGGACGGCAGGACGGCACACGTCCCCTGCGACACGGTCGTCTTCACCGGTGACTTCGTCCCCGACCACGAACTGGCCCGGCGCGGCGGCCTGTTGCTCGACCCCGGCACGCGGGGCCCCGCGGTCGACAGCGCCTTCCGCACGGACGAGCGAGGCGTCTTCGCGGTGGGCAACGTGCTGCACGCCGCCGAGCCGGCGCGCGTGGTGGCGCGCGAGGGGGCCCTGGCGGCCGCGGCCGTGCGGCGCTACCTCTCCGACGGGGACTGGCCCTCGGCGTCGGTGCCGCTGCGGGTCGCGGCCCCGCTCGCCTGGATCGCCCCGAACCGGCTCTGCCCGGACGAGCCGACGGCTGAATTCACGCTCCGCACCACGGAGTTCGTCCCGCGCCCCGCCCTCGTCATCACCCAGGACGGCAGAACCCTGCACCGTGTCCGCCCGCGCCGCCCGGCCGTCCCGAACCGGCCGTTCCGTGTCTCCGGGAGCTGGACGGCGGGGGTGGACGTGCGGGGCGGCGCGGTCCGGGTCGCCCTCGGTTGATAGCGGTTCCTGTCCGCTACAGGGAGGCGCCGACCAGCCGGGCGAGGTCGATGAGGCGGTTGGAGTAACCCCATTCGTTGTCGTACCAGCCGACGACCTTGACCTGCGGCCCCGTGACGCGGGTGAGCCCGGCGTCGAAGACGCAGGACGCGGGGTCACTGACGATGTCGGTGCTCACGATGGGGGCCTCGGTGTAGGACAGCACTCCCTTGTACGGTCCCGCGGCCGCCGCCGCGTACGCCTCCTTGATCTCCTCGACGCTCGTGGACCGTCGGGTGGTGACGGTGAGGTCGGTGACCGAACCGGTGGGGACGGGGACCCGCAGCGCGAACGCGTCGAGGCGGCCGGCGAGTTCGGGCAGGACGAGACCGATGGCCTTGGCGGCGCCGCTGGAGGTCGGGATGATGTTCAGGCCCGCGGCGCGGGCGCGGCGCAGGTCCTTGTGCGGGGCGTCCTGGAGGTTCTGGTCCTGGGTGTAGGCGTGGACGGTGGTCATCATTCCGGAGTCGATGCCCACGGCGTCGTGCAGCACCTTCGCCAGGACGCCCAGGCAGTTGGTGGTGCACGAGGCGTTGGAGATGATCGTGTGCCGCTCGGGGTCGTAGGCGTCGTCGTTCACGCCGAGCACGATCGTGACGTCCTCGCCGCTTGCGGGGGCCGCGATGATGACCTTCTTCGCGCCGCCCTCGACGTGCGCGCGGGCCCGGCCGGCGTCGGTGAAGACGCCGGTCGCCTCGATGACCACGTCCACGCCGAGCTCTCCCCAGGGCAGGCCGGCGGGGTCGCGTTCGGCGAACACCTGGACGGTCCGGTCGCCGACGCGGATCGCCCCCGGCTCGGCGGTGACCTCGCCGGGGAAGCGGCCGAGGACCGAGTCGTAGGCCAGCAGATGCGCCATGGTCGGCACGTCGCCCAGATCGTTGACCGCCACGATCTCCAGGTCGGCGTCCCGTGCCGCCGCCGCCCGGAAGACGTTGCGGCCGATTCGCCCGAAGCCGTTGATGCCGATACGAACAGTCATGGAACTCTCTCCTTGCGCTGCCGAAGCGCGATCGAGAACAATATAAGCAGCTTACATAAGTGAGCAATGTAATTCAGGGTGGCGGACATGCACGGCGACGATCAGGGCGACGACAACCGCAACGGCGAGCTGGACGTGGAGGCGTTCACCGCGGCGATCGAGAACTTCAACCGCTTCTACATCCGCCTCCCGGTGCTGGAGAAGCTGCCGTTCACGACGCTGTCGGTGCTTGACACCCTCGCGTTCGGGGGCGGCCCCAGGCGGTTGACCGAGCTGGCGAAGACCGAGCAGGTCAGCCAGCCCGGCATCACCCAGCTGGTCACCCGCCTGGAGCGCGACGGCCTGGTGGAGCGCCGCCCGGACCCGACCGACGGGCGCGCCGTCCTCGTCCACCTCACCGAGAAGGGCCGCCGGATCGGCCGCTCCCGCCACGAGGACCGCACGCGCCATCTCGCGCCGCTCGTGGATCGCTTGACCCCGGAGCAGCGCACGGCCGTGGCGGCGGCCCTGCCCGCCCTGGCGCGCCTGGCGGAACTGGGGCGGGGCGAGGCGTAGGGCACCCTCGGGTCGGCGCCGGGTGTCCTGGTGAGGCCCAGGACACCCTTCCCATGGCCCCGTCTCGCGCATAGACTCCAAAACTAGCAGCGCTAATTTACGCAGCGAGACCTCGCAGAACGATCCGGAGCCGTATCGTGCGCACCGTCCACTTCGCCGCCGCCCGCCGCACCCCCATCGGCAAACTCCGCGGCGCCCTCTCCTCCGTCCGCCCCGACGACCTCGCAGCGGGCGTCGTGAGGGGACTCCTCGCCGACCTCCCCCAGCTGGACCCCGCCCGGATCGACGACATCTATTGGGGTGCCGCCAACCAGGCGGGCGAGGACAACCGCAACGTCGCGAGGATGGCCGCCCTCCTCGCGGGGCTCCCCGAGTCCGTGCCCGGCGCGACCGTGAACCGGCTGTGCGCCTCGGGCCTCGAAGCCGTCACGACCGCCGCGCGCACCGTCGCCGCGGGCGAGGCCGACATCGTCCTCGCGGGCGGCTCCGAGTCGATGAGCCGCGCGCCCTTCGTGCTGCCCCGCCCCGACGAGGCGCTGCCGCACCGCATGGAGACCGCCGACACCCGCCTCGGCTGGCGCCTCACGAACAAGCGGATGAAGGACCTGCACGGGGTCCTCGCGATGGGCGAGACCGCGGAGGAGGTCGCCGAGCGTTACGGCGTCCCGCGCGAACGCCAGGACGAGTTCGCGCTCCGCAGCCACCAGCGCGCGGCCGCCGCCCGCAAGAACGGCCACTTCGACGACGAACTCCTCCCCGTCACGCGCCCGGACGGCGTCGTCGTCGACGCGGACGAATGCGTGCGCGAGGACACCTCGTACGAGAAGCTCAGCGGCCTGCGACCGGTCTTCCGCAAGGACGGCACCGTCACCGCGGGCAACGCGTCGCCGATGAACGACGGCGCCGCCGGACTGCTCCTCGTCAGCGAGGAGGCGCTCAACGACCTCGGCCTCGAATCCCTCGGGCGGTACGCGGCCGGGGCCTCGGCCGGCGTCCACCCCGACGTCATGGGCATCGGCCCCGTCCCCGCGACGCGGAAGGTGCTGGCCCGCGTCGGCTGGGACATCGCCGACCTCCAGGAGGCGGAGTTCAACGAGGCGTTCGCGGCCCAGGCACTCGCCTGCGTCGACGCCCTAGGCATCGACCCGGAGCTGGTCAACCCCTCCGGCGGGGCCATCGCACTGGGCCACCCGCTCGGCTGCTCCGGCGCCCGCATCCTCACCACCCTGCTGCACAGAATGCGCCGCACCGGCGCCACACGCGGCCTCGCCACGATGTGCGTGGGCGTGGGGCAGGGCAGCGCGCTCCTGGTCGAGCGCGACTGACCTGACGCGCGTGCGTCGGCGTCGCGGGAGGCGCGGGGGAGGGGCGGAGTGGGGAAGGGCAGCGGGTGCGTGCCGTGCCGCTACCGCGGGGCTTGACCCGCCCGGGGCGTGCCCACCCTCGGACATGACCCGAACCCTCGGGCGGGGCGCGGCCCCCCAGCGGGGTACGGCCCTCCGGCGGGGCGCGGCCTCCCGGCGGGGTACGGCCCCTCGGGCGGGGCACGACCCCTCCGGCGGGGCACGACCTCCGGCGGGGCACGACCCCTCCGGCGGGGCACGACCTCCGGCGGGGCACGACCCCACCGGCGAGTCACGCCCTCCAGCGGGGCGCGGCCCCCCAGCGGGGACCCCTCGGGCGGGGTACGCCCCCCGGCGGGGTACGCCCCCCCCCGGGCGGGGCGCGGTCCCCCGCGGGGTACGACCCCTCGGGCGGGGCGTGGCCCCTCCGGCGGGGTACGACCCCTCGGGCGGGGCGTGGCCCCTCCGGCGGGGTACGACCCCTCGGGCGGGGCGTGGCCCCTCCGGCGGGGTACGACCCCTCGGGCGGGGCATGGCCCCTCCGGCGCGGTACGGCCCTCCGGCGGGGTAGGGCATCCCCTCGCGCGAGGCGCGGCCCACCCCTCGTCGGGGCACGATGCACACCCCCGGCGAGGCGGGCCCAATCCCCTGTCGGGGGCACGACCTGCCCCGGGCGAGACACGACCCAACCCCCAGCCAGCCGCCGCCCTCTACCTACGCAGACGCAACCCCTTACACCGCCGTCGAGAAGCCGACCCGACTCCCCGCCGACTCACTGCAAGGCTCTACGAAAGACTCACCGCCAGCCCGCCCCGAAGGACCCGCCGCCAGCCCCACGAAAGCTCACCGCCAGCCCTCCAAAAGTCCCACCACCCCCTGAAAGACTCACCGAGCCCCCCAAAAAAGTCCCCCCCCGAAAGACCCACGTCAGCCCCCGAAAGACTCACGCAAGCCCCACGGAAACGGAGCATCCTTCCTCATGGCCACGCTCTCCCTCGCCGCGATCCTCGCCGAGCCTGCCCGCCGCCACCCGGACCGCATCGCCCTCGTGGAGGGCGAACAGCGGTTCACCTTCCAGGAGTTGTGGCGCGAGGCCCGCGCCCAGGGTGCGGCTCTCGCGGAGCTCGGTGTGCGGCCGGGGGACCGCGTGGCGCTGATGGCGCCGAACACCGCCGAGTTCCCGAAGGCGTACTACGCCGTCCTCGCGGCCGGCGGAGTCGTCGTCCCCGTTCATCTGCTGCTCTCCGCGGAGGAGGTCGAGCACGTCCTGCGGGACAGCGGCGCGACCCTGCTCCTCTGTCACCCCGCGCAGGCCGGGACGGGCGGGCCGGCCGCCGAGGCCACCGGCGTGCGGATGCTGCGGCTCGGCGCCGAGGGTGAGCTGGAGAGCCTGGCCCGCGCCACCGAGCCCCTCGCCACGTACGCGACACGAGACGCCGACGACCCGGCCGTCGTCTTCTACACCAGCGGCACCACGGGCGTCCCCAAGGGCGCCGTGCTCAGCCACTTCAACCTGGTGATGAACGCGACGGTCAACGCCTTCGACGCCAACGACATCCGCCCCGACGACACCGCTCTCGGCGCGCTCCCGCTCTTCCACGCCTTCGGCCAGACCGTCTCCATGAACTCGACGTGGCGGGCGGGCGCCACCCTCGTCCTGCTGCCCCGCTTCGACGCGGCGCGGGCCATCGAGCTGATGGTCGCGGAGGGCGTCAACACCTTCCACGGCGTCCCCACCATGTACGTGGGCCTGGTCGCCGCAGCCGAGGCCGCCGAGCGGCTGCCCCGGCTGCGGATCTGCATCTCGGGCGGCGCCTCGCTGCCCGTCGCCGTCCTCGAACGCTTCGAGAAGGCCTTCGGCACCCCCGTCTACGAGGGATACGGGCTCTCCGAGACCTCCCCGACCGCGTCCGTCAACCAGCCCGACTTCGGTACGAAGCCCGGCAGCATCGGCCACCCGCTGTGGGGCATCGACGTGGAGATCGCCCGCGCCGACCTCGACGACCGCGTCGAACTGCTGCCCACCGGCGAACTCGGCGAGGTCGTCATCCGCGGCCACAACGTCTTCTCCGGCTACCTGGGGCGCCCCGAGGCGACCGCCGAGGCCCTGGTCGACGGCTGGTTCCGCAGCGGCGACCTGGGCACCAAGGACGCCGACGGCTTCTTGACCATCGTCGACCGCAAGAAGGACGTCATCATCCGCGGCGGCTTCAACGTCTACCCGCGCGAGGTCGAAGAGGTCCTGATGCGGCACCCCGCCGTCGCCCAGACCGCCGTGATCGGACTGCCCGACCCCGTGCACGGCGAGGAGATCTGCGCCGTCGTCGTCGCGGCGGCCGACGCCACGCCCGGCGAGGCGGCGGCGATCATCGAGTGGTCCAAGGACCACCTGGGCCGCCACAAGTACCCGCGCCTCGTGGAGTTCATCGACGAGCTCCCCCTCGGCCCCAGCATGAAGGTCCTCAAGCGGGAACTGAGGGCGCACTACAGCGCGTAGGAACTCCCCGACGATCCCGCAGGAGCCGCGGGTCCGGTCCTCCGGTCCCTCAGTGTGCGCCGGCCGTGGCGCCCGCCGTGGCGCCCGTCGTCTCGGGTGAGAGCCCGTGCTCCAGGTCCTCCGCGAGCAGCCGCTTGGCGATCGCGTCGACCGCCGCGGTGAGCTCCTTGTCCGGCGGTCGGCCGATGTCCTTCGTGATCTCCTCGCCCAGCCAGGCGGACCACGCCCTGGAGATGACCTCGGCCTCGCGCTCCCCGGCGGGCGTGAGCGAGAAGTACACGTCCGTACGGGTCAGATAGCCCTCCTCGACCATGCGGTCGAAGACGGGCACCAGGACCTCGGGCGGGATCCTGCGCCGGGCCGCGATCAGCCCCAGGCTGGCGTGCCCGACCATCCGGGTGAACAGGGAGACCTGCATGACCGCCCAGGCGCCCGCGATGTCCAGGCGGGTGTCGGAGTCCCGGATGATGCCGCGGGCGGTGGTCATGCCGACATTCCGGATGATGTTGGCGACGCCCCGCTCCAGCAGGTGTCCGGAGTCGCCGCTGGTCGGCTGCGCGAAGCCCTCGCCCATGTCCGGGGCGCCCATGCGCGCGCTGTCGCGCAACTGCACCTGCTTGAGGAAGAGCGCCACCAGGAATCCGAGGAGCGCCACCGGGACGGTCCACAGGAAGACCGTCTGCAGGGTGTCCGCGTACGCCTCGATGATGGGCTCGGCGCTGGCCGCGGGCAGTTCGTGCAGCCCGCCCGGGCTCTGCGCCGCCTTGCCGACCACGGCCGGGTCAGCGCCGGCCCGCGCAGCCTCGGCGACCCCGTCCTTCAGGTTCGGCGCGAGGGTGTTGGCGTAGATGGTGCCGAACACGGCCGTGCCGAACGAGCTGCCCAGCGTACGGAAGAAGGTGACGCCGGACGTGGCGGTGCCCAGGTCCGTGTACGCGACGGTGTTCTGCACGGCGATCGTCAGGACCTGCATGCACAGCCCGATACCGGTACCGAGCACGAACATGTACAGCGACTCCAGCCACGTACTGGTGGTGCGCCCCATCAGCGAGAGCAGATAGAGCCCGAGCGCCATCACCAGCGCGCCGACGATCGGGAAGATGCGGTACGTGCCGGTCTTGCTGACGACGTTGCCGCTGAAGACGGACGCGATGAGCAGCCCGACGACCATGGGCAGCGTGCGCACACCCGAGACGGTGGCCGAGTCGCCGTCGACGTACTGGAGGTAGGTCGGCAGGAACGTCATCGCGCCGAGCATCGCGAAGCCCACGATGAAGCTGAGGACCGAGCAGACCGTGAAGACGGGGTTGGCGAAGAGCCGCATCGGCAGCATCGGCTCGGCGGCCCGTGTCTCGACGACGCAGAACAGCGCCAGCGCGACCAGCCCGCCGACGAACAGCCCGATGATCGTCGGCGACCCCCACGCGTACTGGTTGCCACCCCAACTCGTCGCCAGGATCAGCGCGCTCGCGCCGACGGCGACGAGAGCGATGCCCAGATAGTCGATGACGGGGCGCACCGCCGACTTCACGACGGGGATCGTGCGGGCGGCCGCGAGGACCACGACGATCGCGATGGGCACGTTGACGTAGAACGCCCAGCGCCACGTCAGATGGTCCGTGAAGAGCCCGCCCAGCAGTGGCCCGATGACCGTGGACACCCCGAAGACGGCACCGATCGCACCTTGGTACTTGCCGCGTTCCCGCAGCGGGATCACGTCGGCGATCAGCGCCATGGAGGTGACCATCAGGCCGCCCGCGCCGATGCCCTGCATCGCCCGCCAGGCGATCAGCAGCGTCATGTTGGTCGACAGACCGCACAGGAACGACCCGGTGATGAAGATGACCGCGGACACCTGGAAGACGACCTTGCGCCCGAACAGGTCACCGAACTTGCCGACGAGGACCGTCGCGACCGTCTCCGCGAGCAGATACGACGTGACGACCCACGACATGTGTTCCGCACCGCCCAGATCCGACACGATCGTCGGCAGCGCCGTGCCGACGATGGTCTGGTCGAGGGCGGCGAGCAGCATCCCCAGCATGATCGTCACGAAGACGACATTGCGGCGCCGCCGGTCGAGCACGGGCGGCGCCTGCGCCTCGACGAAGGCGGAAGCAGCCGACTGATCGGTGGTCGTCGTCACACAGCCACCCTCACACCGCCCCCGGCCATGTGCATGCGGGGCGAGGCCGGTCCGGTGACGAGGCCCCTTGCCCCCTATGGCGTCCCGCCGCGCAGCCGCGGCGCGTGGGACGCCGCGTCCACCGCGGCCCCCTCCCGCTCCAACCGCCCGGCCAACGCCTCCGCCCAGGTGACAAGTTCGGCGACACCGATTCCGTACGGCCGCTCTTGTCCGGTCCGCGCGCTCCAGTCGGAGACGGCGGCGGCGCCGCGCAGCAGCAGGCGCGCCCCGCCCGTGGTGTTGCCGCGCGCCGAGTGGGTGAGGCCGACGGCGAGCTGGGCCAGCCCCTTCCACAGGCCGCGCTCCGCCTCGGGCCCGGACTTCCAGGCGTCCTCGAAGACCTCGTGCGCGTGGAAGGGACGCCCCGCGTCCAGCAGCGCCTGCGCCTCGCTCACGGACTCCTCGGGCGCGCGCACGACACCCTCCGGCTGCCGGGGCACCCCGTCGGTGCCATAGGGCAACGGCCGCCCGAGCCCGTCGCGAGGCCGCTGGTTACGGGCCCGCCCCTCCTCGTCGCGGTCCCGCTCGCGGCCACTTCCGTACGGTCCAGGTGCAGAGCTCATACGACGATTGTCGCGCGTGCCTGACGGCGGTCACCGGAGGACGAAGCACCCGTCCACGTGGGGTAGAGTTCTACCTGTGATCACGCGGGACACCGCGCCGAACACCACGGGACGTGGCGCAGCTTGGTAGCGCACTTGACTGGGGGTCAAGGGGTCGCAGGTTCAAATCCTGTCGTCCCGACTCGAAAGAGTCGCAGGTAGGGGTCGCCTTCGGGCGGCCCCTACCGCGTTTTCGGGAGCCGGCCGGTCAGTGGTCCGGGCAGACGGGCGGGTTGCCGTTCTCGTCCTTCATGACGAAGTTGGCGTCCCCGGCTCCGAGACGGTCCACGGAGAAGTTGACCCGCGGGACCTCGCACGGCTTGAGCGACTTGTAGGTGCCCACGATGGTGCGCAGTTCGATCGACTCACCGGGGTCCAGGTTGAGGTTGACGTCCTTGCACAGGGCCTTGTCGGAGTCATTGGGGTCGATGCGGCACTTGAACTCCTCCGTGCCACCGTTGCGCGGGGTGTACACGCTCTGCCAGCCCATCCAGTGCAGGCCGCCCGGGCCCAGGGCGAGCGTGACGTCGCGCTGACCGATGCGCTCGCCGGTGGTGTTGGTGATGATGATCTTCGGCACCGCCAAGCCACCGGGTGCCGCGGTCACCCCTTCGACCTGCACCACCGGCCGCGGCCTGATCCGGACCGTCAGATCCTTCGTCTCACCGTCCGCGGTGAGCTTTCCCTGGAACGTGCCGCCCGTCAGCGGAGCGCTGTTCTCCGCCTGGAGGGACACCTCGTACGGGCGGGAGTTGACGTGGTTGTGGCTTTCGAACGGCACCCGTGCCGTCTTGCCGTCCGGCGAGATCGTGACCGGGCACCGCATGCCGCGGCAGTTGGGGTTGATGTGGGTGATGCGCGTGTGCGGCGGGGCTTCGACCACCAGCTCGGTCGGGTGGTCGTAGTGCCGGTTGTTCGGCGGGAACACCACCTTCTGCTCGGCGCCGCCGGCCTCCAGCTCGGGGATGTTCTCCTGCGGGGGCCGCTCAGCGGCGAGCATCGAGGGTGCCTGCGCGGGCTGCGCCACGGCCGTCGCCGGTACGGCTGCCAGGGCACCGCCGGTGAGCGCGGCCACGGCCAGGGCGGCGGCCGCCCACCGGCTCGCGCCGGACGCCGTACGCGCACGGGCGGGCCCGCGGGATGTTGTGGTCTGCATGCCGTGTCTCCTTCGGAGGGCCGAGTGGGCGGGGATCCCGCCGACGACTGACTCGCGCCCCTCAACGACGGGATGCGTCCTCCGGCCCGTCCACATTCCGTCTCCGGCACAACCCTGGCCACATCGGCCTGTACGGCAGGGAACCGTGATGCTTCCGGGACCGGTGGAGGGACGCTCCAAGCAGGACCACCAGCCCCCGCGCCCGGAAGGACACCTCGCCGTGAACCAGCTCCCGAGCCCACCTGTCGGCCTCCTGACACCAGGGACCATGGGGCCCCACGCGCCGGTCGGTGGCGGACGACCCGGTGCTGCCGAGCGCGTGGCCGGACATTCGCTCGACCTGGAGATCATCATCCCCGCCCGCAACGAGGAGGAGCGGCTGGGGCCGACCGTGCAGAGCCTCAGCCGGCACATGCGGAACCTGCCCCTCACCTGGGCGTTGCGCGTGGTGGACAACGGCAGCAGCGACCGGACGCTGGAGTGCGTGGACCGACTGGCCTCGTCGGGCATCGCGGTGACCGCCACCGGCTGCTCCCGGCCGGGGAAAGGGGCCGCGGTCGCCCGGGGCATGCTGACGTCCAGGGCGACGTGGCGGGGGTTCTGCGACGCGGACCTCGCCACATCCGCCGATGCCCTCGACGACGCCGTGACACTGCTGCGCCAGGGCTTCGACGTGGCCGTCGGGTCCCGCCGCTGCCCCGGCGCACACGTGCGCACCCGGCAACCCGTCCTGCGCCGCCTGGGCGGGGCGGGCTTCCGGCTGCTGTCCCGCCCGCTGGCCGGACCCGTCGCCGACACGCAGTGCGGCTTCAAGTTCTTCACGGCCGACGCCGCGCGTTTCCTCTTCCGCGACCTGACCGCCCCCGGTTTCGTCTTCGACCTCGAACTCGTCGCGCGGGCCAGGGCGTCGGGGATGCGCATCGCCGAGTTCCCGGTCACCTGGGACGACCGGAGCGGCTCCACATTCCGCCCGGTGCGCCACCTCTGGCAGACGGCCGCGGAACTCCGGCGGGTGTACGAGACGGTGCGCGGCCTCCGCAAGGACGGAGCCGGTGCCCGAAGGCCGCTCCCGTCCGGCGACAGCGGCCCGGCCCCGGCACGTACGCGATGAGGCCGGTCGAGGGCGTCGCCGATGGCCGCTCCGAGAGGGCGGACAGCACCGACGCCCACGTCACGCTGGTCACCCTGCCCCGCGGGGCCCTCGAAGGAGCCGCCCCGCACCTCCTGGGGCCCACCGCCCTGGTGGGCGTGGGGGACCGCGGGCCGACCCTGCTGCTCACCGGGTGCGGCGTGCACGAAGCCAGGGACCGCCTGGCCCGCGCCGGTATCGACCCCGGCAACGAGAGCGCCGTCCTGCGCCCGGCCCGCCGCACCGACCTCTTCGACCGCTACAGACCCGCCGCCGACCCTCCGCCGAAGTCACCGCGCCACCCTGCCCTCCTGCCGGCGCGGAGCCGACGGGCCGCCGCCCTCGGGCTGTTGTTCACCCTGGCCCTGGGGGCGCGGCTCGTCGCCCTGGACACGTCCTACGACGTGTTCGTCGACGAGCTGTACTACACGGGCATCGCCCGCAACCTCGCCGCCGGTCACGGGCTGACGTCCCAGGGGGAGCCGTTCGCCCTGCACCCCCCGGCCCTCTTCGCCGTGCTGGCCGCCGTCCTGCGGTGCGCCGGGGGCCACGACGACCCGTTGCCGACGGTCCTGGCGCTGCGTGCCGTCATCGCCGTCACCGGTGCGCTGCTGGTGGTCGGCGTCACCGCGCTGCTGCACCGGACCGTGCGGCGGGCCGCAGTCGCCTGGGCGGCCGGACTGCTGCTGACCGTCGACCCCTTCCTCAACCGCTTCGACAGCCGCGTCATGCTGGAGACCCAGGCCACCGCCGCCGCGGCCGCCGGGATGCTCGTGCTCGCCCACACACCCGCCACGCCCCGCGGGCGGTGCGCCGGGGCCGTCGCCGGCGGACTGCTGTTCGCCGTGTCCGTCACCACCAAGGACTGGTACGTCCTGATCACCGTCGCGCCCGTCCTGGCACTCGCCACGCTGTCCACCGGCGTCGCCCGACGGACGCTGCTGACCGCGGCAGCCGTCGCCGTCACCGGCTACGCCACGTACGTGGGCGCCATCTGCGCCACCGGAGGGTGGCCGGCCTGGCAGGCACAGAAGCTCGACGGGCTGCACCGAGTGGTCGGACTGAAGCAGACCACCGGATTCCACCGCCCGGAAGCCACCACCGGCTTCACCGACCGACTGCTGGCCAACGCGGGCCAGCTCGGCGTCTCGTACGTCCTGATCCTCCTCGGCGCGGCCGCCACCTGCCGGCTGCTGTGGCAGCTCGGGCGCCGGCCGTGGCTCTTCGCCGGCCTGCCCGGCCGCTCGCTGATCGCCGTATGGGGGGCGTTCGCCCTGCCCGCCCTGCTGTACGCCGTGGTGTGGGGGACCTGCGAGGAGCAGATGTTCTACCCCGCCCTCGTCACAGGAGCCGCCGCTCTCGCCGTCACCGCCGATGCCCTGCCGACGCGCGGCGGAGGGCTCCGGGCAACGAACGCGGGCTGTCGCCGCACGGCTGCCCTCGCCGTGCTGCCCGCCCTGGCCCTCGCCGCCGGCCTGACCGTCGACACCGTGACCTGGGCCCAGGTGCACAACCGGCAGGACGACGCCTATCGACGCCTCATCGCCTGGACCGCACGGCACCTCCCACCGGATGCACGGGTCGCCGTCACGGAGGAGACGCCCACCCTCCTCCTGCCCCGTACGGTCAAGGCCAAGTGGAGCGGCCCCGAGGATCTGGCCGGGCACCGCGTCGACCATCTGCTGGTGTCCGACACCCAGGTGGCCGCGCAGGGCTCCGCCGCCATCGCCCCCGGACTCCTGGCGGCCGTCGAGCGGCGGGCCCGGCTGGCGCACCGCGAACTCGGGCCCAGCAACCGCGCGTTGAAGCTGTACGACCTCCGGGGCATGACCGCGTCGCCCACGCCCCCGCCCTGCTCGCCACCCCCTGTCGACAAGCCCGGCACCGCCCCTGAGGGGTGCCGATGACCGTCACCGCGTCCTCCGGCCGCGTACGGCACGGCGTGCCCGGGCGCTCGGCCATGCTGTTGGCCGGTTCCACGGTGGTGGCCGGTGTCGGCCACTACGGGCTGTCGTTGCTGCTCGTCCGGCTGCTTCCGGCCGGCCAGTACACCGTGCACGCCGCCGCCTCCTCGGTCCTGCTGACCGTCGGTGTCCTGTCCACCGCGACCGTCCCGGCCGTCCTGGCCCGCGAAGTGGTGACCACCCCCGAAGGGAGCGCCCGGCGCCGCGCGGCCGTCCGTGCCTGCCTCCGCATGACCACCGTCCTGGCGGCGGGATGCGCCCTCGCGGCGTGCGCGGCCGTCGCCCCGTACGCCGAAACCGGCCTGCTCGTCGCGACGGCGGCCGCCTCTTCGGCCATCTGGTGCAACTCCGCCGGTGCCGGATACCTCCAAGGCACCGGCCATTACGGCCGACTGGCCGGACTGCAGCTGGTGGAGACCGCGGTGCGGTGCTGCGCCGCACTGGCCGCGGTCGGCGCCGGATGCGGAGCCGCCGGGGTGGTCGGCGCCACGGCCGTGGCCGCCGGAGTCGGTGCCCTGGGCGCGGTCGCCGGGATGTACCGACGCGACGCGCCGCGGAGCGTGTTCCGGGCCTGGACCAGAGCCTGGACCCTGGCCCGGACGTGGAGCCGGATGCGGGGCCGGAGCGCACCGCGGGCCGCCGGTGAGCGGACGCGTCGCCGTCCGGCGCCACCGACCGGACTGTGGCGCCGGACGAGCTCGGTCGCCGGGGTCCAGGTCCTGCTCTGCCTGCTGCTGACGGGAGACGTGGTGCTGTCCACGGCCGTCCTGGACGGCGACGCCGCCCTGGCGCCCTACCAGGCCCTGGCCGTCATCGCCAGGGTTCCGCTGTACCTGGCGACGGCCACGGCCACCGTCCTCTACCCCCGCCTCGTCGCGGAAGGCACCACCTCGGCCCCCGGCCGTGCCGCGCTCAAGGAGGCGCTGCGCACCCACTGGATCACCACAGGGGTGCTCACCGCCGTCCTGGTCACCTGCCCCGGCGAGCTCCTCGCCCTCCTCCTGCCCGGCACGTACGTCGACGCGGCCGGCCTGCTGCTGCCGCTCGGCATCGCCGGCCTGGCGGGCGCCACCCTCACCGTCACCACCACCGTCTTCCGCTCCGAGCCACCCGTACGATCCGCCGTCCTGCTCCTGACGGGCGGCTGCCTGGCCCTGGCGTGCGCCGCCACCCTGACCGCGTCCCACCCTCCGGCGCTGGCCTGGAGCGCGGCGGCCTGCACCGGCCTCGCCGCGGCCGGGTCCGTCGCCCTGACCCGCCGCCGGGTCCCCGGTCTCGGCCCTGCCGCGGGAGCGACGGCCCCCTTGGCCGCCGCCGTCGGCACCGCCCTCGCGTTGCACCAGCTGCGCCCCCACCCATGGGTGTGGCTGCCCGGGGCGGGCGTGGCCCTGCTCGCCGCGTTCCTGGCGGCCCGCCCCCGGCGCCGCCGCAGCGGGCCCCAGCGGATCCTCCACCTCGGCTTCGAAGCCCCGCACGCCCCCGGGGCGGGCGGGGCCGCACTGCGCGCCCACGAGGTCAACCGGCGACTGGCCGCACGGGGCGTCGAGGTCACCGTCGTGTGCGCGCCCTGGCCGGGCTGCGCCGCCTCGGTGCGCGACGGCGTGCGCTACCGGCCGCTGCCTCCCCGGCCCGGCCCCCTCGCCCGCCACCGGTTCCTCTACCAAATGGCCTACTTCCCCGTGATCACCCTCGGCCTGCCCTGGCTGCTGCGCCGCACCGACCCGGACCTCGTCGTCGAGGACTTCGTCCCTCCCTTCTCCAGCGTCTGCGTCCCCTACCTGACCCGCCGCCCGGTCATCGGAGTGGTGCAGTGGTTGTCGGCCGCCGAGATGACGGCCCGGTACCGGCTGCCCTTCCACCTCGTCGAACGGCGCGGCCTGCGCTCCCACACCCGCCTGGTCACCGTCGGCCGGCACCTCGCCGCCGAGCTGCGAAGCCGCCACCCCGCAGCCGACGTCGTCGTCCTGCCCAACGGGCTCGCCCCGGCCGCCTTCGTCCCGTCCCGCTCGGCGCCCCGCCGAGACCTGGTCTACCTGGGGCGCCTGGAGACGAAGTCCAAGGGACTCGACCTGCTCCTGCGCGCCTACGCGCAAGCCGCCCCCGCCCTCACCTCCGACCTGCTGATCGCCGGTGACGGCCCGGACGAGCAGGCGGCCCGCGCCCTGGCCGCACGGCTCGGCGTCGACCACCGGCTCCACTGGCTCGGGCGGGTCGACGGCGACGCACGCTTCCACCTGCTCGCCTCCGCCCGCCTGGTGTGCGTGCCCAGCCGCTCCGAGACGTTCGGCATCGTGGCCGCCGAGGCCCTGGCGGCCGCGACCCCCGTCCTCTCCTTCGACCTGCCGTGCCTGCGCGACCTCGTGACGGAGACGGTGGGCGTACGGATCCCTGCCGGGGACGTCGCCGCCTACGGCCGGGCGCTCGCGGAGCTCGCCGCCGACCCCGCCCGCTGCCGCGCGCTCGGCACCGCGGGCCCCGACACCGTCCGCCATCTCGACTGGGACGTCGTCGCCGAACAGCAACTCGCGCAGTACCGGATGGCGATGGAGGCGGGCGAGCCCGGACGGTGGCCGCGGAGTGGGTGACAGCGGCGGCCCCCGCCCGGCCTCCGGGCAGGAGTGCCGGTACGTGTTCGGTCCGGAGCGACGAGTGCCGCACGCCCGCAGCCGGTTCGGCCGCCGCGAGGGACAAAGGTTGGTCAACCTGTCCAAACCCACACGGACTTCCGCTTGCCCCGGCACCCCGCGGCGCACGCTCTGGGCGGAGGGTGCGATCCCTCCCGGTGGGCGCGGACCCACCGGATCGCGCCCCGGCGAGGAGACCAACCCCATGAAGAACGCAGTGCGTCACAGCGCGGGCAGGGCAGGCACCCGACGAGGGTCCCGGCTGGCCGCGGCCGTGCTGACGGTGGCCGCGCTCACCTCCGGAGCGGGCGCCGCCGCGTCCCTGACTCCCGCGTGGGCCGCGGGTCCACGGGCCGTGGCAGCCGACCAGGCGGATCCCCTGCACTGCCCGTCGGCGGCCTGCCGGCGGGTGAGCCAGGACGTCGGCTACCCCGACAGCGTCACCCTGGACGGCAAGGGCAACGCGTACGTCACCGACTACTGGTACGGCAGGCTGTTCCAGGTCGATCTGAACAGCGGGAAGTCGACGGAGGTCACCGACGGCATCTCCTACGCCACGGGCGTCGCCGTCGACGGCCGGACGGCGTACGTCGCGAGCCACGACACCGGCAACCTGTGGGAGGTGAACCTCGACACCGGCCACAAGGACGAGGTGGCCACCGGCATCGACAGCCAGGTGGAGAACCTCGCCCTGGACGGCCACGGCTCCGCCTACCTCACGTCACAGGGGTCGGGCAAGCTGTGGAAGATCGACCTGCGCACCGGCGCCAAGAGCGAGGTGGCCTCGGAGGTGCCGCACGCGGACGGCCTCGCCCTGGACCCCGCCCGCAACACCGCGTACGTCAGCACCGACTCCGGCGGAAAGCTGTGGGCCGTGGACCTGTCCACGGGCCGGAAGTACGAGGTCGCCACGGGCCTCGGCCGGGCGGAGGACGTCGCGATCAACGCCGCAGGCACGAAGGCGTACGTCGTCGGTTACGACAGCAACAAGGTGGTCGAGATCGACCTGGAGACCGGCCGGAAGACCGATGTCGTGACGGGGCTCGGCAAGCCTGACGGCATCACCCTCGACGCGGCGGGCAACGCCTACATCGCCGACTACGACGGCGTGCTGTGGAAGGTGAGGAACCTGGGAGGCAGCGGGGCCCAACCCGGCCCGCCCGCGCCGCCCACCCCGCCGGCACCGGGGGGCTCGGCGGTCAAGCAGGTCGACGGGGTCACCGCCGAACCGGGCGACAAGGCGGTACCGAAGGTCACCGTCACCAACAACACCGGCGACCGCATCGGGCGGCAGGACGTCACCCTCACCCTCGGTCCCGGCGGACTGAAGTGGCTGGAGCACCACAAGCTCTACACCTCCCGCGACGGAGGAAAGGAGGAGTTCGGCTGCGACCTCGTCGAGGACGACCCCAAGCAGGTCCTCTGCAAGGGGGTGAACCTCAACCTCGCTCCCGGCGAGACGGTCGAACTGCGCACCGTCGTGGGCACCATGGCCTCGCTCAAGCCCTGCGAGGTGCCCCGGGTCAACTTCAAGGTCGGCGACGTCGGTGCCGCCGACGCCAACTTCGTCATGAAGGACCGCGAGGGCCGGCCCGAAACCTGCCCCGAACGCCCCTGACCCCAGCCTGACCCCACCGTCCGACGGCCCCTGACACCCGCCTCCGCGGGTGTCAGGGGCCTCGGCGTGACCGCAGCCGCCGGCCCGCCGCTCGACCATCCGGCACCGGAGGCTGTGAGACGGCCTCGTCAGCGGGCAGGTGGAAGGGTGAGCCATGTGGCTCAGGACGACGAATGCGACCCGTGGGAGTCATGGGGCGCGGCCATGGAAAGGACAGGCACAGCACAGTGACGCTTGCCGACGGCGTGTTCGTGTGGCTGGGAGCGGGAGCGCTGCTCGCGGCGGTGCTTCCCCGGGTGGTGGCCGGGCGGCCACTGTCGCTGCCCGTGGTGTTCCTGGTGGGCGGTATCGCCGTGTACCTGCTGCCGCTGCCCCTGCCGGCGGTCGACCCCGTGCAGCACCGGCTGCTGACCGAGCACGTCACCGAAGTCTGCGTCATCATCGCCCTGATGGGTGCAGGGCTGGCCCTGAACCGGCCGGTGGGCCCGCGGCTGTGGTCCTCGGCCTGGCGGCTGCTCGGCATCACGATGCCCTTGACCGTCGCGGTCACCGCACTGGCGACATGGTGGCTGCTGGACTGGCCGCCCGCCGCCGCGCTGCTGCTCGCGGCCGTCCTCGCGCCGACGGATCCCGTGCTCGCCTCCGAGGTGCGGGTGGGTGAGCCCACCAGGGACGAGCACGACGAGGACGAGGTGCGGTTCGCCCTCACCAGTGAGGCGGGGCTCAACGACGGGCTCGCCTTCCCCTTCACCTACGCGGCCATCGCGCTGGCCGCCGCAGCGGGAGCCGGCTGGTCGGCCGACTGGGTCGGCAGGTGGGCGGTGGAGGACGTCGCCTTCAAGTGCGTCGTCGGCGTACTGAGCGGACTGCTGGTCGGGCGGCTGCTGGGCTGGCTCTTCTTCCGGACCCGTGCGACCGCGCTGCGCCTGTCCGAGTACAAGGAAGGGTTCGTGGCCCTTGCCGCCACCTTCCTGTCGTACGGGGTGACCGAACTCGCCGGCGGCTACGGCTTCCTGGCGGTCTTCACCACCGCGTGCACCGTGCGGGCGGCCGAGCGCGCGCACGGCTTCCACAACGTGCTGCACGACTTCGTCGAGCAGGTCGAGCGCCTGCTCACCGCGGCCCTGCTGTTCCTCCTCGGCGCTTTCGTCGCGCTGGGCGGCCTGGCACCGCTGACCTGGCAGGGCGCTGTCACCGGGCTGTTGCTGCTGCTGGTGGTCAGGCCGCTCGCCGGCTGGGCGGGGCTGCTGGGCGGCCGGGTGCGAGGCCGGGAGCGCTGGGTGGTCGCCGCCTACGGCATCCGCGGCATCGGGTCGCTGTACTACCTCGCCTACGCGCTGGGCCGGCAGAGTTTCCCGGTGCCGGAGCGGGAGCTGTGGGCGGTGGTGACCTTCACCGTGCTCGTGTCGGTCGTGTTGCACGGCCTCACGGCCGGGCCGGTGGTCTCCCGGCTCGACCGGCGCAGGACCACCCGGCCCTCGCGGAAGAGGGAGCCGGCGCCGGGGCACGCGGTGGACGGCACCGGGCGCGGTACGTAGAGGGGTGTCGCGGCCGACCGGCCGCCGGCCACGACCACCCTCTTCTCGTCAGGACTGCGTCAGAACTGCGTCAGAGCTGCGTCACGACTGCGCGGGCCGCAGACGTACGGGCAGGGACTGGTGGCCGTTGCTGAGAAGCGAGCCGAGCGGCTTCAACTCGGCTGCCGGGACAGCGAGTTCGAGCTGCGGGAAGCGGTCGAAGAGGAGACGCAGGGCCGTGCTGACCTCAAGGCGGGCGAGCGGGGCCCCGAGGCAGAAGTGGACGCCGTGGCCGAAGGCGAGGTGCTCCTTGACTGTGCGGGTGATGTCGAAGTCGTCCGCGCTGTCGCCGTGCCAGTCGGGGTGGCGGTTGGCGGCCGCGTAGGAGGCGAGGATCGCCTCGCCCCGGGCGATCGTCTGTCCGTCGGACAGGGGGATGTCGGTCACCGCGTACCGCAGCGGCAGGTGCCTGACGGCCGGTTCGAGGCGCAGGGTCTCCTCGACGGCCTCGTTCCAGTCGACCTGCCCCGAGCGGAGCAGCGCGAGCTGATCGGGGTGGGTGAGCAGCTGGGTGATGGCCTGGTCGATGACGTTGACGGTGGTCTCGTACCCGGCGCTGATCATCAGCAGCAGCGTGTCGCGCAGTTCGTCCTCCGACATGCCGCCGTCCGGGTCCTCGTCGCGCGAGGTGATCAGGAGGGAGGTCATGTCGTCGCCGGGTTCGCTGCGCTTGGCGGCGATGAGCAGGTGGAGGGCTTCGTAGAGCGCCTTGGTGTTGGCCTCGGACTGCTCGGCGGTCAGGGTGGTGTCGAAGACACCGTCGACGACGCGGCGGAAGGAGTCCTGCTGTTCGGCCGGTACGCCCATGAGCCGGCTGATGACCGCGATGGGCAGCGGATACGCGAGGTGTTCGCGCAGGTCGACGGTCTCGCCGGGCGGGAGCGCGGCCAGCCGGTCGAGGATGTCGGTGACGAGCGTGTCTATGTTCTCCTGCAGCGCGGTGATGCGGCGGTGGCTGAAGGCGGGGGCGACCATGCGTCGCAGGCGCCGGTGGTCGGCTCCGTAGGCGGTGAACATGTTCTCCACCGCGACCCACAGGGCCAGCGGCCATCGCTGGACCGTATCCGCGAACTCCGGCCAGTGGGCGCGGGCGTCCTTGGAGACGTCCGGACTGGTCAGCAGCTCCTTGAGGAGCGCGGGGTCGGTGACGGACCAGGCGGTGACGCCCAGGATGTCGACGCGGACGGCCTGGCCGTGCGCCCGCAACCGGTGGTGCTCGTCGTGTGCGCGGGCGCCGGTGGGGTCGAGGATGATCGGCTGCGTGGGCACGGCCATGGTGGTGGTCCCTTCAGACGGATGCGGCGGTGGGGAACAGGACGGGCAGGGCGGACAGCGCCCGGTGGAAGGGCCCGGGGCGCCAGACCAGGTCGTCGGGGGCGGCGGCCAGGTCCATCTCGGGCAGCGCGTCGAGCAGGTGGGTGATGGCGGTCTCGGCGATGAGGTAGGCGTGCGGGCGTGCGGGACAGGCATGCGGGCCGGTGCTCCAGGACAGGTGGGCGCGGTTGCTCGCGATGCGCTGGTCCCCGAGGGCGGGGTCGTTGTTGCAGGCGGCCATGGAGATGACGACCGGCTGGTGCGCGGGCAGCAGGAAGCCGTCCACGTCGACGGGGTGCGGCGGGTAGCTGATGCAGTAGTTCGCCAGGGGAGGGTCGGTGTAGAGCACGGTGTCGAGCGCCTCACGCACGGAGGAGCCGCCCGCGTGGAGGTCACCGGAGAACTGGTCGTCGACGAGGATCCTGAGGACGGTGTTGGCGATGAGGTTGGTGAGGGGTTCGATGCCGGCGCCGTAGAGCGTGACGAGCTGGTGCGCCATCTCCATGTCGTCGAGCTCCGCGGCGTGCGCGAGGAGCCGGGAGGTGATGTCGTTCCCGGGCTCCCGCCGCCGCAGCGCCACCAGGTCGGCGACGGCCCGGGCCAGGATCTCGTTGCCGCTGGCGGCGTCCACCCCCTCGAAGATCTTGGCCATGCCGTCGGCGATGCGGCGGCCCACCTCGTCGGGGCAGCCGAGCAGGGCGCTCAGCACCTGGAAGGCGATGGGCCAGGCGTACTGGGTGAGCAGATCGGCGCCCTCGGAGTCGCGGAACCCGGCGATGGTCGCGTCGGCGACCCGCTCGACGAGCGTGCGCAGCTCGTGCTGGTCGACGCCGTCGATCGCGGCGGTGTTCGCCGACCGGTAGCGGGTGTGCTCGGGACCGGTCGAGCGCAGCGCGTTGGGGCGGTGCTCCATCATCGGGCGGACCGGGCACGTCTCGGGGACGGACTGCTCCCACACCCGCGGGTCGGCCGGGAACCGCAGGGGGTCGTTGAGGATGCGCCGGGCCTGGGCGTAACCGACGACGAGGGTCGCGGGGACCCCGGGTACGAGGTCCACCGGGACGAACGGCCCGAACTCGGCCCGCATCCGCGCGTACGCCGCGTGCGGATCGGCCGCGAACTCGGCGTCGTACAGGGCTGTCCGGCGCTCGGTCGCCGCGTCGGTCGTGGTCGGGCTGGTCACGGGCGGGACTCCAAAACAGGTGCGTTCAGGTCGGACAGGTACTCGCAGAGGGTGATCAGGGCCAGCACGCTGGAGGTGCCCTCACGCGCGTCACACGTCGTCAAGGGCGTGTGCGGGTCGAGGTCGAGGGCCTGCCGGATCTCGTCCAGGTCGTAACGTGGCGCTCCGTCGAACAGGTTGACCGCCACGGCGTACGGCGTGCCCTGTTCCTCGTGCAGCGCGAGGATCTCGAAGGAGGCCTCCAGGTTGCGGGTGTCGACCAGGACCAGCGCTCCCAGGGCACCCTCGGTCAGCCCGGCCCACATGGGGCGGAACCGCCCCTGGCCGGGAGTGCCGAACAGGTACAGGACCAGGGAGTCGCTCAGGTGCAGGCGGCCGAAGTCCATGCCGACGGTCGTGGTCGTCTTCCGCGGCGTCCGTGCCAGGTCGTCCACCCCGGCACTGGCCTGGGTGATCCGCTCCTCCATGCGCAACGGCGGGATCTGGGAGACGCTGCCCACGAACGTCGTCTTGCCGACGGCGAAGCTCCCCGAGATCACGATCTTCGCGGACCGGGTCACGCCGGGTGGCACATAGATGAGGCCGTCAGACGAGGGCGCGGAGACCACGCAGTACCTCCTGGAGCAGATCGGTTTGGGGTTGGTCGTCACCGGCGGCGACAGGGCGCGTCAACAGGCCTTCGTCGATGAGCGAGGAGACGAGGATGCGTACCGTGGAAGGAGGGAACTCCAGGGCGGCCGCGATGTCCGCGACCGCCAGGCCGCCGCCACCGGCGTGGGTGAACAGGCCCATCACCCGCCGGGCGTCCGCCCCCAGACCGTCGCTCGACCCGCTCGCGGCGATCACCACGGTCTCCAGGCGCACCGCGGGATCGGCGCGGACCCGCCCGTCGGTGCGGACGTACGGCCTGACCAGGTCCGGGTCGCGCCGCGGTCCGCTCACGTCGTCGGCAGGCCGAACTCGGAGGGCTGCCGCGGCGCGACCTTCATCTCATGGCCCACCCGCTGGGCCAGCTCCAGCATGTGATGGGTGATCAGGCCGATGTCCGCGTCGGGGCCGCTGGTCTGCACCGACAGCATGGTGTTGCCGCCGGCCTGGGTGATGAGGCCGACGTGGTTGGTCAGCTCGATCAGCGCCTGCCGGGTGCCCCCGCCGCCGGTCTCCTCGTCGTAGGCGAGGGCGGCGGCGCGAACGGCCGCGGTGATCGCGGCGAACTTCTCCGCCTCGTCCTGTCCGATGCCGGACGTCCGGGAGTGCAGCAGACCGTCGGAGCTCATCAGCACCGCGTGCCGGACGCCGTCGAGGGACCCCAGTGATCGGTCCAGCAGCCAGCCAAGTTCGTTGCCGGTGGTCACGGTTCAGGCTCCTTCATGCGTGGTGGTGGGGTCTTCGGTGCGGGCGCTGCGGGTCCCCTGCGCCCAGGCGGCGGCGATGGAGGGCCGCCCCGGCGCCGTGGCCTCGGGCGACGACGCCCGCGACCGGCCCGCGGCGGACCGGGACCGGGACCGGACCGTCAGGCCACTGGCGGTGGTGCGCCGGCCGGGGGACGGCTCGGCGGCCGGCGGGGGAGCGGGCGAGGGCGCGGCGGACGCGGTCAGCAGGCTCTTGGGGATGAACAGGTACACGCGGGTGCCGCCGAACGGGTTCGGCGCCTCCAGGTCGATCCGGAAGCCGTAGTCGGCGGCGAGGGCCGCGGCCGCCCGCAGGCCGGTCTGCGGATGCGCGCCGAGCTGGTTGATGTCGTCGCGCCGCGTACCCGTCAGGATCGTTCGGGCCCAGGTCAGCTGCTCCTCGTTCATGCGCAGACCGGCGTCGTCCACGATGACCGATACGCCGTGGTGGCCCTCCTGGAAAGCCACGTGCACGCGCGAGGAGGAGGGGGAGTAGCGCACCGCGTTGTCCAGGAGCACCGCGAGCGCGTGGACGACCGGTCCGACCGCCCGGCTGGTCAGCGTGGCGTCGAGCTCCTGGTGCTCGACGCGCTCGTACTCCTCGATGCTGCCCATCGCGGCCCGCACCACGTCGGTCAGCGGGGTGGCCGGCCAGCGACGCGACAACTTGCCTCCGGACAGGACCACGTAGTTCTGGGCGACGAGCAGCATCTGCTGGGTGGGGTGGTCGATGCCGACCAGCGTCTCGTACGCCTCGTCGCCCTCGTGCCGCCGCACACCGTGACTGACCCGCTGGCTCAGCTTCGAGGCCATGCCCACCATCGCGGAGGAGACGGCACGCACCGCCGCCCTGCTGGACTCCTCGGCGCTCTGCCGCGCGCGGGCCACCTCGTCCTGAGCGCTCTCCCGGACCTCGGCGATCTGGGCGCTCGTGCTGGTCTGCGCGTCGTACTGCACCTTGCGCACCGTGTGGGCCGCGGAGTCGGCCAGCTCCGCGAGGCGCTGCGCGAGCGCCGTGTTCACCAGCGCCTCGGGCAGTTCGATGTCGACCCCGTGGCCGGTGCCGAGACGCTCCGCCTCGGCCCCCAGCCTGGGAATCACACCGCCGGCGAACTGCGCGAGCACGGACTCGGTGGCGCGCTGCCGCCCGGCGAGCTCCTCGGCCTCCCTGCGGAGGCGGCCGCTGGTGGCGCGTTCGCCTCGGTACTGGTCCCAGAACCGCCAGGCCGCGCCGCCGGCGGCCAGGGCGAGAACCGAGGGCACCACGCTGGTGGCCTGTATCAGGTCTGTCATCACGTCCTCTGGAGGTCTCATAGGGGGTGAGGCGGCCAGGTGCCGCCGACTGGACGGGTGACTGTGGCAGATGCGGGAGGCGCTGCGGCCCGCGGCCCGCGGCCGGCCCGGCGGCATCCGGTGCGCACGGCTGCCACGATGTGTGGGGCCCGTCCGGAAGCCGCACGGGCGCGTGCCGGGCCCGCCGTGGACCGGGATGCCGCGGGGCGGGCGCCGACTAGGGCGTCTGTGGGAAGCCGAGCCGGTGGGCGCATCGAGGCCGTCTCAAGAGCCCGACCTGTCTCACTGCACTCATCAGCACTTCCTGGCTTTCCTCGGTCGTGGCATACTTCCCACGGCATACGTTTTCAGCCAATTGGCTTCTGAAGAGAGCCAGTTGGCGTCGCGCGTCAACGATATCTTGTCGTGTTCACCGCTCGTGGTCCAGATGAGCAGGGACCATGCCGGGCGACCTGGTCACCGCCCGTCCAGCAGCGGGCGCAGCGCCGCCGCGAGACGTTCGTACTCCGCGGATACGTTGTAGATCTGCCCGGAGGCGCGGATGCCGCCGCCCCCCGGCCAGGACCAGACCAGCACGCGGAAACCGAGCCGGGCCGCCACCTCCTCGCGCAGCGCCTCCGCCTCGGCCTGGGTGCGGGCGAGCCCCGCCGGCAGCCGCAGCGCCCGCATGGCCAGCCGCTCGTCGGCGGGCAGGGCCCGCACCCCCGGCAGCGCCGCGAGGAGTTCGGCGCCGTAGCCGGCGAGGGCGCTGTTGTGGGCGCGTACGCGGCCGGGCCCGAGGGAGGCGATGAGGTCCAGGCCCTCCGGGGCCGCGAGCAGGCCCGTGTAGTCGGCGGTGGCCCGGTACTCGACGGCGCGGGGAAAGCCGCGGTCGTCCTCCCAGGAGGGCACGGGGGCCGGCACCCGGCCCCGGTGGGCGGGGGCCACGGCGAGCACCGCGCTGCCCGGCGGCGCGTACGCCCACTTGTGGAGGTTCCCGAACCAGAGGTCGGGCGCTCCGGCGAGGGGATCGGGGAGCATGCCGGGGGCGTGGGCGCCGTCGACCACGGTCGTCACGCCCCGCGCCGCGAGGTCGGCGAGGAGCCCGGGCGTGGCGATGGGCCGGGCGGTGGGCGAGCTGATCTGGTCGAGCAGCGCGACCCGGGTGCGGGGGGTGAGGCCGGCGAGCACGGCCTTGCGCACCGCCTCTCCGTCGGCGAGCGCCGGGTCGAGGGAGACGGTGACGACACGGGCCCGGCGGGCGGCGGCCGCGACGACCGTGCCGTAGCCGTGATCGGTGACCAGCACCTCGTCGTCGGGTGCGAGCCGCAGGGTGTCGAGGGCGAGCCCCGCGGCCTCGGTGGCGTTGGTGACGAGGGCGATCCCGTCGGGGTCGGCGCCGAGATGGACCGCGATACGGGCGCGGGCCTCGGCGAGCCGGTCCGGGACGCCGAGGAAGAAGGCGTCCGGATCCGCGGCGGCCTCCTCCGTCAAGCGCCGGTGGACGCGGGCGACGGGGACGGGGACGGCCCCGAAGGAACCGTGGTTGAGATGGGCCACATCGGCGCCGAGCCGGAACAGCTCGGCGCCGCCGGGAAATGCAGTGGGGGCGGTGGGGGTGGTCGGGGGCACGCCGTCGATCGTCTCAGGGAGACGGTGGCAGCCGCAGGCGTCCGCAGGCACCGCTGCCGCGGATGTCGCATTCTCGCCCCCGGAGCCGCCCCCGTCAGAGCCGCGTATGGAATGTGGCCCGCGACATGAAGGACCCGTAAGGGACGGGCTCCCGCCGGCCCGAACGGACGGAACCTGAGCGCACCTGCCCATGAACTGCCCGAGAGGGCGCGTGAAGCCCGAGAGGGCGCGTGAAGGAGTGCGCGTACATGTCCGTCGTGACAGTCGAGCCCGGCACCGTCCCGGCCGCGGAAGAACCGCCGGATACCGGCGAGAAGCACCGGCTGACCGCCCTCACCGGACTCGCCGCCCTCTCCCTCGACGCGATGGCGTCCGTGGCGTACGGACCCGAGGCGATCGTTCTCGTGCTCGCCGCGGCGGGCGGTCACGGCCTCGGCTTCACGCTCCCCGTGACCCTCGCGATCGCCGGCCTGCTCGCCGTCCTCGTCGCCTCGTACCGCCAGGTGATCGCCGCGTTCCCGGACGGCGGCGGCTCCTACGCCGTGGCCAAGGCGCAGCTGGGGCGCCGGACGAGCCTGGTCGCCGCGGCCTCGCTCGTCCTGGACTACGTGCTGAACGTCGCCGTCGCCGTCACCGCCGGCGTCGCCGCGCTGACCTCCGCGTTCCCGGCGCTGTACGACGACCGGCTGGTCCTCTGCCTGGGAGTGCTCGTCCTGATCACGGCCGTGAACCTGCGCGGCATCGTCGAGTCCGCGAAGGTCTTCATCGCGCCCACCGCGGTCTTCGTCGTGGCGATCTTCACGCTGATAGCCGTCGGCCTGTTCCGGGACGCGCCCGTCTCGACCGCCGCCGCCGAAGGCCATGCCGCCGTCCTCACGGAGAACGCCACCACCGTGGGCGCCCTGCTCCTCCTCAAGGCCTTCGCGTCCGGCTGCTCGGCGCTGACCGGCGTCGAAGCCATCGCGAACGCCGTGCCCTCCTTCCGCGAGCCGCGGGCCAGGCGCGCCCAGCACGCCGAGATCGCCCTCGGCGGTCTGCTCGGCGCGATGCTGATCGGGCTCGCCGTGCTCATCTCCCGCTTCGGCCTGCGGCCGGTCGACGGCGTCACCGTCCTCGCCCAGCTCGCCGACGCCTCCCTCGGGCACAACTGGGCGTTCTACGTCATCCAGTTCGCCACCACGGTCCTGCTCGCGCTGTCCGCGAACACCTCCTTCGGCGGCCTGCCCGTCCTGCTCAAGCTGCTCGCCCGCGACCACTTCCTGCCGCACGTCTTCGCCCTGAAGGCGGACCGCCAGGTGCACCGGCACGGCGTGCTCGCGCTCGCGGCCGTCTCGGCCGCGCTGCTGCTGTTCTCCGGCGGCGACACCAACACGCTCGTACCGCTCTTCGCGATCGGCGTCTTCGTCGGCTTCACCGTCGCGCAGACCGGCATGGTGCTGCACTGGCGGCGTGAGCGCGGCCCCAGGTGGCGGGCGAAGGCGCTGCTCAACGGCCTCGGCGCCCTGCTCACGGGGGTCAGCGCGGTCGTCGTGACCGCCACCAAGTTCCACGACGGCGCCTGGCTCGTCGTGGTCGCGCTCCCGCTGCTCGTGCTCTCCTTCGAGACCGTCCACCGCGCGTACGCGAAGATCGGCGAGCGGCTCGGCATCGGCCGCGTGCCCGAATCCCCGCACCGCGACCATTCGTTGGTCATCGTCCCGGTCGGCGGGCTCTCGAAGCTCACCGGCGAGGCGCTGAACGCGGCGGTGTCGCTCGGCGACGAGGTGCGGGCGGTGACCGTGACCTACGACGAGCCCGAGGACCGCGAGGCGGCGGCCGCGCTGCGCCGCGACTGGGAGCTGTGGAACCCGGGTGTCGACCTGATCGAGCTCAGGTCCCGGCACCGCACGGTGGGCCGCCCCGTGGCGGAGTACGTCAGGAGGATCTACGACTACCACCCGGGCACCCGGGTCACCGTCCTCATCCCGGAGACCGAGCCGGCCCACCTCTGGCAGCGGATCCTGCAGAATCAGCGGGGCACGGTCGTCGCCCACGCCGTACGCCGGGAGACGGACGCCGCGATCTGCCGCCTCCGCTTCCGACTGACCTGAGGGGCAATTTTCTCGAAACATTGGACTCCCGGTCGATCAATATATGAGACCGCCGGATGAGGGTTTAACGATCCCCGCGGTGAGGGTTTTTGGCACAGCGGAGGAGCGGGATTTTCGGCCGTGTGCAGGCCCCCTTCAGCGTGCTACTGTCGATCTCAGTTGCAGTTGTGGTTCCCGAACTTCAAGTGCCCCTGACCGGCCTGGCCGGTGGGAGCACTCTTGTATTTCCGGTCATTTTTCCGGGCGGGGTCAATCATCACGGCGACACGGCGTCCGCACAGTGTGGACGCCGATGTACTGCCCCAAAGGAGATATGACATGGCTACTGGCACCGTGAAGTGGTTCAACGCGGAAAAGGGTTTCGGCTTCATCGAGCAGGACGGTGGCGGCGCTGACGTGTTCGCCCACTACTCGAACATCGCCGCCCAGGGCTTCCGCGAGCTGCTCGAAGGCCAGAAGGTGAACTTCGACATCGCGCAGGGCCAGAAGGGCCCGACGGCCGAGAACATCGTTCCCGCCTGACGCGAACGCGCACTTGCAGCTGGGGCCCGCATCCTTCGGGGTGCGGGCCCCAGCTGCATTGTTTTTCCGTAAAGCATCTTCGCTTTTACGTTCCATTCGGTCCATTTCTTGTGATTCTCTGTGCCGCTCATCGCCGGAAGAATTCCTTGATATGCACCGCATCGAGGAAGGTTCCGCATGAACCGCACACGTACGAACGACCGATTCTCCCGCACCCGTAATAACGGCACCGCCGCCGGGAAGAGCGGCAGCCGCTTCGGATCGTCGGCCCCGCGCCGCTCCGGTGGGTACAGCCGCCGGCCCGCCGCCGTGCAGGGTGAGTTCGCTCTCCCCAAGACGATCACCCCGGCGCTGCCCGCCGTGGAAGGCTTCGCCGATCTCGACATGCCCGCGACGCTCCTCGCCGAACTGGGCAGGCAGGGTGTGGCCGTCCCCTTCCCGATCCAGGGCGCGACGCTGCCGAACTCCCTGGCGGGCCGTGACGTGCTGGGCCGCGGGCGCACCGGCTCCGGCAAGACCCTCGCCTTCGGCCTGGCCCTGCTGGCCCGGACGGCCGGACAGCGCGCCGAGCCCCGCCAGCCGCTGGGTCTGATCCTGGTCCCCACCCGCGAGCTCGCCCAGCAGGTGACCGACGCCCTCACCCCCTACGCCCGCGCCGTCCGGCTGCGCCTTGCCACGGTCGTGGGCGGCATGTCGATCGGCCGGCAGGCCGGCGCGCTGCGCACCGGGTCCGAGATCGTCGTGGCGACCCCGGGCCGCCTCAAGGACCTCATCGACCGTGGTGACTGCCGCCTGAACCAGGTCGCCATCACCGTGCTCGACGAGGCCGACCAGATGGCCGACATGGGCTTCATGCCGCAGGTCACCGCGCTCCTGGACCAGGTGCGGCCCGAGGGGCAGCGGATGCTGTTCTCGGCCACCCTGGACCGCAACGTCGACCTGCTGGTGCGCCGCTACCTGACCGACCCTGTCGTCCACTCGGTCGACCCCTCGGCCGGCGCGGTCACCACGATGGAGCACCACGTGCTGCACGTCCAGGGCGCCGACAAGCACACGGCCACCACCGAGATCGCCGCCCGCGACGGCCGCGTGATCATGTTCCTGGACACCAAGCACGCCGTCGACCGGCTCACCCAGGACCTCCTCAACAGCGGTGTACGGGCCGCCGCGCTGCACGGCGGGAAGTCGCAGCCCCAGCGCACCCGCACCCTGACGCAGTTCAAGACCGGGCACGTCACGGTGCTCGTGGCCACCAACGTGGCCGCCCGCGGCATCCACGTCGACAACCTCGACCTTGTCGTGAATGTGGACCCGCCGACCGACCACAAGGACTACCTGCACCGCGGCGGCCGTACCGCCCGCGCCGGTGAGTCCGGCAGCGTCGTCACGCTGGTCACCCCGGGCCAGCGCCGCTCCATGGTCCGCCTCATGTCGGACGCCGGCATCAGCCCGCAGATCACCCAGGTCCGCTCCGGCGAGGAAGCGCTCAGCCGCATCACCGGCGCCCAGGCCCCCTCGGGCATCCCGGTCGTCATCACCGCGCCGGTGGCCGAGCGCCCCAAGCGCGGCACTGCCGCACGCGGCCGCCGCCGCCCCGCCTCCGCGGCGCGCCGAGCCGCCGCCCAGCGGCCCGCCGTCGACACCGCGGCGTAACCCCTTCGCGCTCCGCACGCCAACCCCGCTTCCAGGAGGCACCTTTGACGCTGGTTCAGACGCATTCCCGGCCGGTGGACACCGAGCCCGCCCGCGGGCCTTCGGCCGACACCGCGGTCGAGGCAGGGCCGCGGGTCTGGGACGACATGACCGTCGAGGTCGCGCTGTCCGTGATGGCCGGCGCCCGCGTCGGGCACCTGCTCGTCTGCGACGAGGACGGCCGGCGCACCGCTCTGGTCACCCGGGCCCAGCTCACCGCTGTCCGTGACGGCTCCGGTTACACGGATCTGCTGCGCCTGCGGGACCTCGCCGCCACCCCGGTCCACTGAACCAGCCCGCCACGGGCCGCCCGACCCTCCACTTCACCCCCTCCCCATGTGAGGTCTCATGCGCTGTGTCATCGCTCGCTTCCCGTTCGACCTCACCAAGAGCGGGGTGCTGGAAACGATGAAGGGCGTCAAGCCCGAGCCGGTCACCGGCCAGTCCGTGATCATCGGGCGCCGCCACTACCCGGTCAAGCAGGTCGGCCAGGTCATCACCCGGCAGGACCGCCGTGATTTCAGCGCGGGTGAGGTCCTCCGGGCCATGACTCAGCTCGGCTTCACGTGCCGGACCCTTCCCGCGACCGCCCCGGCAGCCCCCGCCGGGGTCGGCAGTCCGTTCGAGCGGGCTTCCGCCCTGCTGGGCGCTCCGCTGCCGGCCTGACCCGCCGGAGCGACCACCAGAACAGCAGTGACAGCAGTGAGGGCCTGACCGGCATGTGCCGGTCAGGCCCTCATCGCGTTCCGCACCCATAGATCGACGAGTCCGATTACCTCACCGGAGTGAAGCGAAAAATCTGCTCTCGCTGGAGTAGACATTGGGTGCTCACCCGTCTATGGTTTCTCCCGTAGCCGAGATCGAGAAAGGCCCGGCAGACACGAACTGCCGGGCAGCGGTACGGCAGTGGGGCCCAGCGCCGGAGTGGATCGGGATGGGCGAAGGGCCGGCTGCCGAAGTGGCGCTGTGAAAGGCCACGGTTGAGTACAGAGAGGGAAGAACGGAGGAAACGAGCGCCGTCAGGATCGCCCGGGCGGAAATCTGCACCCGGGTACCGCAGGACATCGATAGGCAGGTGGTCTCCGGTCACGCATCCGCGATCCCCGCACCCCCGTCGGAGCGACGGACGGCCGTGCGGATACGGAAAGCCGACGCGACACTGACGTCGGCAGATGGTGTTGCAATTCCTTCGGGCCCCGGTGCCACACGGCACCGGGGCCCTCCACATGCCCGACGCGTGTCGTCCGCCCACTTGCCCGCCCGCATGTCATGGCCGGGCGAGCGCCCCTTCGAGGAACGGGACGACCGCCTCGATGAAGCGCTCGTTCCGGTCGCCGACCACCATGTGTCCCGCACCCGCCACCTCGACGCACCGCGCGTGGGGGACGCCGGCGCAGAACTGCTCCGCGATGTCCTGACGCACCACGTCGCTGCTCCCGCCGCGGACGAGCAGGATCGGCACGTCGGCACCGCGCGCGGCCCCGAGGAGGCGCTCCGCCATGCCGGGCGGGTCCATCCGGTCCTCGAAGCCGTCCACCAGCCGGGGGTCCCAGTGCCAGACCCAGCGGTCGCCGCGGCGGCGCAGGTTGTTCCGTAGCCGCTCGGGGTCGTCCGGGCGCGGCCGGTGGGGCAGGTGGGCGGAGACCGCCGCAGCCGCTTCCCCGATGTCGGCGAATCCCTCCGGCCGACGGCGCATGAACTCGACGATCCTGTGGGCCCCGCGGGGGTCCGGCCGATGGGCGACGTCGACGAGGACCAGCGCGCGAACCGCCGCCCCGGGCGGCTCTCCGGCGGCCAGCAGCGAACCGAGGCCGCCCAGCGAGGCACCGACGAGCACCGGGCGCCCGCCGATGGCGGTGACGAGCGCCCGGATGTCGTCGGCGAACTGGCCGAGGTCGTAGCCGCCGTCGGCCGACCACTCGCTGGAGCCGTGCCCGCGCAGGTCGGGAGCGACGACATGCCACCCCAGGGCGGCCAGCCGAGGGCCGGTCCTGTCCCAGGCGTGGCGCGTCTGGCCGCCGCCGTGCAGCAGGACGAGGGGCGGCGCGGACGCCTCGCCCCATACGTCCGCCACCAGGCGGATGCCGTCGCGGCCCACGAAACGCCGGGTCCGTGGCGCGGCGCCGGGCCTCATGCGGTGCCCCGGGTCCGCAGCGGTGCCAGCAACTGGTCGCGGCAGGGGTCCGAGGCCGCCGCCGCGAGGGCGACGTCCAGTGCGAACAGGGAACGCGCCAGGAACTGCTCGTCGTCGATCAGGTCGGCGACCCACTGATGCAGTGCGCCCACGCACGAGGCGGCGACGGTGGCCGCCAGCGCGTCGGTGTCGATGTCGGCCCGCAGCAGGCCATGCGTCCGGGCGTCCGCCATCGTCCGACGGAGCTGAAGGAGCGGACTGCGGTCGAACACGAGGCCACTGGCCTGCCACTCCCGCACCATGCGCCGCGACACCACCGGGTCGTCCGCGAACAGCCGGACGGTCGACCTCACGATGTCCCGCGGATCACCGGCTCCCGACACCGCCAGTCGGCGTTCGAGCTCATCCATGAATCCGGCGGCGAGCGCCTCCCAGACCTTGTCGCGCGGCCCGATCAGGTTGTACACGGTGGCCGGGGAGACCTGCGCCCGCTCGGCGATCCGCTCGGTACTGATCACCGAATCCGGGCCGTCCCGCAGGAGCGCGCGTGTCGCCTCAAGGATCAAGGACCGTCGCCGGGCCTTGTTCTGCTCACGCAGCCCGCCCCCTTCGACCTTCCGCATACGCGTACACCCCTCCGCCATGACATGGAAAATTTTAGAGACCCCTCTAAAAATAGAGAGGTCTCTAAAAGTGTCAAGGGTGGGGGAGAGCGATCACGTCAGCTGTGTGCGGCGTACGCACTCCGCGACCACGTCCCGCAGACTGCCCGTCCGGTGCAACAGGTCCCGCTGGACCTGCGCTCCGTTGCCGTTCTTCAGAAGATCCGCCGTGGCCCGGCGCACCAGGTCCAGATCGCCGGTGTCCTCCAGGGCGTCCCGCACGTAGTCGATGAGTACGCGCACCACCTCGGCGCTCGTGGCGGGCCGCATGGTCACGGGGTGCAGCAGCGTGTCGTCGAGGCCGGAGCGCGCGGCCCGCCACGCGGCGAGCCGCAGCAGGTCGATGCCGTGCGCCAGCGGCGGCCGGCCGGCCCGCCACTCCCGCGCCGCCGTCTCGACCAGCGCCCGCGCCAGAGTCGCGACCAGGACGGTCGACGACGCTTCCAGGCAGACGTCCGCGACCCGGATCTCGACCGTGGGGTAGCGGTGGGAGAGCCGGGCGTCGAAATAGATCATGCCCCGGTCGCGCAGCACCCCGGTGGCGACCATCTGCTCGACCTGTTCCTCGTACCGGGCGGCGGAGCCGAAGAGCTCCGTGGGGCCCGCCATCGGCCAGCGGCCCCACACCCTGCTGCGGTAGCTGCTGTACAGGCTGTCGTTCCCCTGCCAGAACGGCGAGTTGGCGCTCAGCGCGACCAGGACGGGGAGCCACGGGCGGATGCGGTCGATGACGGCCACGCCCTCCTCGTCCGACTCGACCGACACATGGACGTGGCAGCCGCACGTCAGCTGCTCCTGAGTGGTCAGGCCGAACTGTTCCTCCATCCACTGGTAGCGGCTGCCCGTGTTGATCGACGGGCTCACCGGCAGCGGGGAGGTGGCGAGGGCGGCGATCGCGGCGCCCACGTCGCCCGCGTGCCGTGCTGCTTCCCCGCGCCACCGGACGATTTCGTCCGCGAGGCTGTCCATGCTCGTCCGCGGCTGCGTCGCGAACTCCAGCTGCTGACTCTGGAGCTCCTTCTCGAACGCCTCGTCCTCGGGCTCGCGGTAGTCGTCGGCGTGCTTCTCCGTGCCGGGGCGCTCCCCGGTGTCCCTGGCCGCTCGCGCCAGAACCGCGGAGGAAAGGGCTCGGGGTTCCCCGCTCTCGCGGTCGACCAGGAGGAGTTCCTCCTCCACTCCTACAGTGCGCAAAGGGGCCTGCCTCTCTGTCCGTAACCGTCCGGGCTGTGGTTCCCCCGGTACCCCCGCTCGCCGTCCGCATCCGTACGGTGGAGCAGGGGTTCGTCGGATGTTTGAGCGGGAGCAGTTCGGCAAACCGATCCATTATGGTGCAAATCGGCTACACAATGATGACCGAGCAGGCGGGACCGCGCGCACTCGTCGACGACCTGGTCGCGGCGGAGGGGGCCGGGTTCGACTTCTCCGTCACCTCCGACCACTATTTTCCGTGGCTCGACACACAGGGGCACTCCCCGTACGCGTGGAGCGTGCTCGGCGCGGCGGCGCAGGCGACCTCGCGCATCCCGCTGATGACGTACGTGACCTGCCCGACGGTCCGCTACCACCCCGCCGTGGTGGCCCAGAAGGCCGCGACGATGCAGCTCCTCTCGGAGGGCCGCTTCCGCCTTGGCCTCGGCTCCGGCGAGAACCTCAACGAGCACGTCGTCGGGGCCGGCTGGCCCTCCCCGCACGTCCGCCTCGACATGCTCGAAGAAGCGGTCGGCATCATCCGCGCGCTGTTCACCGGTGACAACGTCAACCACCAGGGCGACCACTTCGACGTGGCGAACGCCCGTCTGTGGGACCTGCCCGACGAACTGCCGCCCATCGGCATCGCTGTCTCCGGCGGCCGGTCCTGTGCGCTGGCCGGGCGGCTCGCCGACCTCGTCATCGCGACCGAGCCCAAGGCCGACCTGCTCACGTCCTTCGACGAGCACGGCGGCCGCGGCAAGCCCCGGGTCGGCCAGCTGCCCGTCTGCTACGACACCGACAAGGACGCGGCGGTGGCCCGTGCCCACGACCAGTTCCGCTGGTCCGTCGGCGGCTGGCCGGTCAACTCCGAATTGCCCGGGCCCTCCGGGTTCGCCGGCGCCACACAGTTCGTCACCCCGGAGGACATCGCCCGGCAGATCCCGTGCGGAGACAGTGTCGACGACTTCGTTGAAGCCGTACGCCCCTTCGTCGACGCGGGCTTCACGGAGGTCGCCCTCGTACAGGTGGGCGGCGACCACCAGCGTCCCTTCATCGAGTGGGCCGAGAAGAAGCTCCTGCCCGCGCTGCGGGAGCTGTGACGTGCCGGAGACCCGAGACTCCCGTACACCGCACGCCCCGTCCCCGGACCTCGTGCAAGTGGTCCTCGGTGAGTGCTCACCGGCCGACGCGGACACCGTCTTCAACGTCCTGCGCGCCCACTTCACGTCCGACCGCGGAAGCGACGCGCCACGCCAGACGGGGGAGGAGTGCCCCGCCGTCTGGACCGGTGGCTTCCTCGCCGCCCACACTCCGGACTCCGTCCCGGGCGTACTGCTCGCGGGCTCGGTCACCGCGGACCTGCAGGGCGGCCCGGTCGCGGTGGCCCGCCTGCGCAGGACGCTCGAATCGGCCTTCGTCGTGTCGGCCGCGGGCAGCGTCTCGGGCGACCAGGAGGTCGAGGTGCAGCTCCGGCTGACCGGCCCCGAGCGCGGAGCACCGCCCGAGGACGGCTGAGGGGGCGGCCGAACGGGTGCCGTCCGTTCGGGTGCACGTCCGCGTGTCGGACGTACGGGTTCCGCGTGCCCGGACGGGGCGACGGCATCGTCGGAGGGCCTGCACCCTGACGGACCGCCGTCGCGGTGGGGCAGCAGTCACGAGCCGACGGGACCGCGAAGGAGAGCAGAACTGGTGCGCGGAACGAGGTGGGGGGTGGCCGCGGCACTGTCGTGCTGCACCCTCAGCGGTTGCGGGGACGTCGGGGCACGCGAGGACGGCGCGGCCCGGGCCGTCACCCGGTTCGAGGCCGGCCTGCGCGCCTCGGACGCCGCACGCGGCTGCGGGGCGCTCGCCCCCGGCACCCGCGACGAGCTGGAGCAGTCCGCCGACCTGCCCTGCGCACGGGCTCTGCCCGACGCGGGGCTGCCCACCGCGGCCGAGGTGCGGCACGTCGACGTGTACGGGCGTCAGGCGCGCGTCGTGACCGACCGCGACACGCTCTTCCTGTCGTCCTTCCCGGACGGCTGGAAGGTCACGGCCGCCGGCTGTACCGAGCGCCCCGAGAAGCCGTATCAGTGTCTGATCAAGGGGGGTTGACCGGTGCGGACGATGTTCACGGTGTATCTGCTGATGGTGGCCGCCGGGCTGGCCTACTGCACGGTGCTGGGGCTGATGCAGCGATGAGGCCGGGGCGCGAGAAGGGCGCTCGTGGCTTCCTGCACGACAACAGCCTGACCCTCGCCTTCGGCGCGGGCTTCCTCCTCACCCTCGCCGGGCAGGCGGTCGCCGGGCACGCCGACTTCAACAACCACCTCGCCGCCGAGGACCTGGCCCCGATGAGCTTCGGCGGCTATCTCCTGAGCTCCGACTTCGCCGTGGACGTGATGGAGAACTGGCAGTCCGAATACCTGCAGTTCTTCCTCTACATCTTCGGCACGGTCTGGCTGCTCCAGCGCGGCTCGCCCGAGTCCAAGGAGCTCCACAAGGCGGGCACCGAGTCCGACGAGGACCAGCGGACCGGCGCACACGCGCAGCACGACTCGCCGCACTTGGCCTCCGTCGGCGGAGCGCGTCAGGCCTGGTACTCCCGCTCGCTCGGCATCCTCATGTGCGCCCTGTTCCTGCTCTCCTGGCTGGCCCAGTCCGTCGCGGGCACAGCCGCTTACAACGAAGACCACCTGCGTGAACTCCAGGCCCCCATCGGCTGGTTCGAGTACCTCGGTGCCGCCGACTTCTGGAGCAGGACCCTGCAGAACTGGCAGTCCGAGCTCCTCGCCGTCGGGTCGATGGCCGTCTTCTCCGTCTATCTGCGCCAGCGCGGCTCCCCGGAGTCGAAGCCGGTCGGCTCCCCGCACGGCGCGACCGGCGTCGAAGGCGGCTGACGCTCACCCCTCCGTGCCGGACAGCGGGACGCGCAGCGCGCTGTGCCCGCCCCGCCACGAGTCGAGGAGCCGGGCGCCGAGGCGGTCCTCCAGGAAGCCGGTGGCGCGGACCCCGAAGGCGACGTCGGCTTCGAGATCCGGCTCCGCGGCCAGGAGACCGCCGACGACGTCGCGGCGCACCACCTGCTCGTGCACGGCGTCCGCCTCCACGTGTTCGTCGTAGAACCGCTGCGCGGCCGGGCCCGCGCCCGCCCGGCGCAGCGCCGCCGCCAGCCGTCGCGAGCCGGGCGACGACGTCACCTCGACCCAGGCGAAGTGCCCGACCAGCGCCCCGCGGTGGGCGCGGTGCAGGCCGAACAGGGACATGAGGTTCACGGTCGCGAGGGCGTCGGCGGGGGCGGCGTCCACATAGTGGCCGTAGGACGTCTCCAGGCCGAGGTCGGCCATGAGCTCGGCGAAGAGCCTGGCGTGGATGTCGTCGGCGCGGCCCGCGCCGAACTCGTCGAACTCGACGGCCACCATCGCCGCCTTGGCCCGGCCGTGCAGCCGGGGGATGACCCAGGCGTGCGGGTCGGCTTCCTTCAGGTGGTACAGGGAGCGCAGCGCCGCGTACTCCCTCAGCTGCCAGAGCTCGCCGTTCCGCTGGAGGTGGTGGCTGACGCTCGCCTCGTCGTGCCCGACCGGTTCCACCAGGAGCTCGGACAGGGCCGCTTCCGCGTCGTCGCCCGGGGGCACGTCGGCGCGCAGGGCGTCCAGGAAGCGCCGCTCCATCGCGCGGCGCAGGGTCAGCAGGGCGGGGTCCCACTCCCACTCGTCGGTGACTTCCGCGAACCCCTGGTAGTGGAGCTCGTAGAGGACGTAGAGGGCGAGCTGGAGATCGTCCCCGTACGGGTCCGCGCGCTCGGCGTCCCGCGGGGAGGGGACCGGGCCGCCGTTCCGCAGGGCGGCGAGCACGCCGCGGGACAGCTCGCCGCGGGCGGACGGCAGCTCGGGGCTGCGGTACCGCGATTCGGCGTGGGGCGGAACGGTGGGGCGCAGTTCGGCGGGGGCGGTCATGACGAGGTCTCCGGCTCCTCGGTGTCGGGCGCGGACGGCTTGTCCGCCTTGTCCGCGTGCTGCTTCACCCGTCGGCGGTGGCTCGTGTCGCACCACGGGTACGTACGGCTGCGGCGGCAGGTGCAGATCGCGACCGTGAACCGCCGCGAGACGGAGACGGTCCCGTCGTCACCCACCACCTCGACCGGCCCTTCCACCAGGAGCGGCCCGTCGCGGTCGACCGTGACGCGGCGAGGTCGGTCAGCGGCGTTCGGCACGGATCACCACCAGCTCCTCGCAGGTCTCGTCCTCCCCGAGGAGGTTGCGGCGGCGCAGCCACGCCTCGCGGGCGCGCATCACGGGCCCGAAGGGAATGAACTCCCGCTCCACGACGGCGGGTTCCATGCCCCGGTTCGCGAGCCGCTCCAGCGAGGCGTCCACGTCGCAGAGCGCGGAGTGCACCATCAGCAGGACGCCGCCGACCCGCAGCGCGTCGGGAGCGGCGTCACAGACGCGGTCCACGACGGCGCGGCCGGCCGGTCCGCCGTCCCACGCGCGGGCCGGGCCGCGCCGGGGGAGCAGGGGTGAGGGAGAGGGGACGTAGGGCGGATTGCTGACCACGACGTCGTACGGTCCGGCCGGCACCCCGGCGGTCATGTCGCCGCGGCGCACGGTGACCGACTGCCTGGACAGGCGTGCGTTGAGCCAGGTGGACAGCACCGCGCGCCAGGAGATGTCGAGGGCCGTCACCCGCGCGCCCTGCCGGGCCGCCGTCACGGCGAGCGCCCCGGAGCCGGTTCCCAGGTCCAGTACGGAAGTGCCCTCACCGATGCGCTCGCGGTACAGGGCGCGGGCCAGCATCTCGGTGTCGTGCTGCGGTGCGTAGACGCCGGGCAGAGCGACCAGACGCCCGGGACGTGCCGGGCGTGTCGGGCGTGCCGGAATCGGGATGGGCGACCGAGTGTGCGTGGTCATGTGGCATCTCCCGTCTGTGGGAACTGCACTAGAGGCTCCTCCTCCCACACTCCGCTCGTTCGTCACCTGCCACCACCCGAAAAGTGACGCGTAGTGATTTCCGGTGACTTATCGCGAACAGTGTGGATTTGCTGCCTGCTTGGTCCTGACACTGGGTGCCCCGGGCGCGGTGATCCACACCTGATCCCTGCGCGACCCACACGGGAGGAGGCTGTCGGCCGTACGCGCTCAGTCGGCCGTCGTGTACCTGTGCCGCGCCCACGCGGGCAGCACGAACCAGCACAGCAGGTACCAGGCGACGACACCGGCCACGAGCCAGGGCACCACGGAGTCGTGGGTGGCGACCCGGAGGATGAGGAGGAGTGCCGTCGTCAGTGTGCAGAGGAGGAGGATCAGGCCGACGAAGGTCAGCCGGGACGCCCACACCACCGCCTGCGGTTTGATCTTCCGGCCCGAGACGACGCGGTGGAACGAGACCGGCCCGATGAGGGCGCCCGTCGTCGCCGAGCCGAGCAGCACCGTCACGATGTAGATCGTCCGGTCGGTGTCGCTCAACTCCGTGAACCGCGGCGTGAAGACGACCGTCAGCAGGAAGCCGAACAGGATCTGCACACCGGTCTGCGCCACCCGCACTTCCTGGATGAGTTCGGTCCAGCGGCGGTCGGCGCGCTCGCTCTCGGTCTCGCGGCGGCCGTCGTCGCGGGTCTCCGGTCCGGGCCGCCCCGCGGCCTTGCTGTTCGACGTGTCCACATCACCGAGTCTGACCATGAACCGCCGGATCGACAAACGGAAGCACTCATGTTGATTCGAGTCGGTTCACGGGGGCAGGCGGGACGTCGAGCAACCGTTGTACCCGACCCGAGGAGGCACCCCGTGCTGCTGGCGCACCCCGTCGTACTGGAAGACCTGCTGGAGCGCTACAAGGCCCTGGCCGTGCTCCGCGCCGACCAGGGAAGTGCCGAGAGCCGGCAGGCGTACGAGGACATCGCGTACAGCCTGTGCCTGGCCACCGGCACCAGCGACGTCGACGCCGCGGTCGTCGCGGCGGGCCACCGGCTGCCGGGCGCCAGGACCATGGACGACTCGCTGCTGTCGGCGTGAGGGTCACCGACCCGGGGTGCCCGCGGGCACCCCGGGCCTCCTTGGTTCATTCCGTGGCGCCGTACCAGACCGTCGTGGCGTTGCAGAACTCGCGGATGCCGTGGCCCGACAGCTCCCGTCCGTAGCCGGAGCGTTTGATGCCGCCGAAGGGCAGTCCGGGGTGGGAGGCGGTCATGCCGTTGAAGAAGACGCCGCCCGCCTGGAGATCGCGCACGCACCGCGCGATGTCGGCGTCGTCGCGGGTCCACACGTTCGAACTCAGGCCGAACGGCGTGTCGTTGGCCAGTGCCACCGCCTCGTCCAGGTCCGCGACGCGGTAGAGCGTGGCCACGGGCCCGAACGTCTCCTCCCGGTGGATCCGCATCTCCGGAGTGACGTCCGCCAGGACGGTCGGCAAGTAGTACCAGCCCCGCTCCTGTTCCTTGGGCCGTTCGCCGCCGCACAGCGCGGTCGCGCCCCGGCTCAGCGCGTCCTCGACGAGCTCCTCCAGGTCCGCGCGGCCCTGCTCGCTCGACAGCGGGCCCACATCGGTGTCCTCGTCCATCGGGTCGCCCACGGTCAACTCCCGCATGCCGGCGACGAAGTGGTCGCGGAAGGCGTCGTAGACGTCGGCGTGCACGATGAAGCGCTTGGCGGCGATGCAGGACTGGCCGTTGTTCTGGACCCGGGCGGTCACCGCGGTCGCGGCGGCCCGCTCGATGTCGGCGCTTGGCAGCACCAGATACGGGTCGCTGCCGCCCAGTTCCAGCACCGTCTTCTTGATCTCGTCGCCCGCCACGGACGCCACCGAGCGTCCTGCGGGCTCGCTGCCGGTGAGCGTCGCCGCGGCCACTCGCCGGTCGCGCAGGATGTCCTCGACCTCGCCCGAGCCGATCAGCAGCGTCTGGAAGCAGCCTTCCGGATAGCCGGCGCGGCGGAAGAGGTCCTGGAGGTAGAGGGCGGTCCTCGGCACATTCGAGGCGTGCTTGAGCAGGGCGACGTTGCCCGCCATGAGGGCGGGGGCGGCGAAGCGGATGACCTGCCAGAGCGGGAAGTTCCACGGCATCACGGCGAGGACGACGCCTAGGGGGCGGTAGTGGACGACCGCGCGGGACGCGCCGGAGTCGGACACGTCGTCCTGCGCGGGCTCTTCGTCCGCGAGCAGCTCTTCGGCGTGCTCCGCGTACCAGCGCATGGCCTTGACGCACTTCGCGGCCTCCGCCCGCGCGGCCTTCACCGGTTTGCCCATCTCGGTCGTCATGGTGCGGGCGACGTCCGCGGCGTCCTCCTCAAGGAGGTCGGCGGCGCGGTTGAGCAGCCGCGCGCGCTCGGCGAAGCCGGTGGTGCGGTGGTGGGCGTACGCGGATTCCGCCGCCGCGAGGCGTTCCTGTACCTCGTCGGCGGACAGTGGCTCGAAGGTTTCGAGGGTCTCACCGGTGGCCGGGTCGACCGTGGCGATGGGCATGCGGTTCCTCCTCGGGGTGCCCGGGGCCCGGCGGGGCCGGGGCGGTGTGGCTCCGAGCGGCGACGCGGCCCCGGAATGTCCACCGTAGGGCGACCCGCGTGCGGCGGCATGCCGGAGAGGGCCGCCCGGCGCCGTGGGGCGGCTGCCCGCCCCACGGCGAGGTGATCGTTCGGTACGGCGGACCGGTCAGTCCGGCCAGTTCTGATGACTGGATGATCCGGTCAGTCCGTGGAGAGGGCCTCCAGGAGCTGACCCGCCTTGGGGTCGGTCAGCGCGCGGGCGGCGTCGGCGAGCGCGACCATGCCCACCAGGGAACGCCCGTCGATCACGGGGAGCCGGCGCACCTTGTGCGAGGTCATGGTCGCGAAGACCTCGTCGACGCTGTCGTCCGCGCCGATGGTGACGGCCTCGGCCTGCGCGAGCTCCTTCACGAGGACCTTCGAGGGGTCCTTGCCCTTGCCCAGGACCTTGACCACGATGTCCCGGTCGGTGATGACGCCCTTGAGGCGGTTGTCGGTCCCGCAGATGGGAAGGGCGCCGACACCCAGCTCGGTGATCTTGGTGGCCGCCTGGAGCACGGTCTCCTCGGCTCCGGCGCACTCTGCGCCCGGCGTCATGATCTCGCGTGCGGTGGTCATGTGGATCTCCTTGCCGGTCGGCGAAATGTTCGGCCTCGTCGTCCATGGGGTGGACCGGGCCGCTGTCGCCGACCGGGTGCCCAGTGTGCGAGGGGGTAACACCCGGTCCGGGCAGAGCTTTCGGCCGCTCAGAGACCGAGGCCGGTGAGGCCGGGGTGGTCGTCGGGGCGGCGGCCGAGCGGCCAGTGGTACAGGCGGTCGGATTCCCGGATGGGCAGGTCGTTGATGCAGGCGTGGCGGGTGTGCATCAGGCCGCTGTCGTCGAACTCCCAGTTCTCGTTGCCGTACGAGCGGAACCAGTGGCCGGAGTCGTCCCGCCATTCGTAGGCGAAGCGCACGGCGATGCGGTGGCCGTCGTGCGCCCACAGTTCCTTGATGAGCCGGTAGTCGAGCTCGCGGGCCCACTTGCGGGACAGGAAGCCGGCGATGGCCTCGCGGCCCGCGACGAACTCCGCGCGGTTGCGCCAGCGGGAGTTCTCGCTGTAGGCGAGGGCCACCTTCTCGGGGTCGCGGCTGTTCCAGCCGTCCTCGGCGAGGCGCACCTTCTCGATGGCGGTCTTCCGGGTGAAGGGTGGGACAGGGGGGCGGGCAGCAGTGGCCATGGGGTGCTCCTGGAGGGCTCGACACGGGGACGCACGGAGGGAAAACGCTCGTTCTCCCTCGTCGTGGCGCCACGATAGGAGAACGCTCGTTCTCCCGCAATGGTGCGGGGTGGTGACAGGCCGTAGTAGCCTCGGAGAACGTACGTTCTCGGCCGGGCGGTCAGGAGTGGGGGAGCCCGATGGATCAATGGGGGAGCCCGATGGATCAAGTGGAGGCGGAGGGCAGGCTCCTCGACGCCGCCGAAGCGCTGTTCTACGAGCGCGGCATCCAGACGGTCGGCATGGACCAGATCCGCGCCGCCTCGGGCATCTCCCTCAAGCGGCTCTACCGGATCTTCCCGTCCAAGTCCGAGCTGGTCCTGGCCTGCCTGGAGCGCCGCGACCGTCGCTGGCGCGAGCGCCTCGCCGCGTATGTGGCGCGAAAGGCGGACGGCGAGGAGCGGGTCCTCGCCGTCTACGACTGGCTGTACGAGTGGTTCGCCGAGCCGGGCTTCCGGGGCTGCGCCTTCATCAACTCGTACGGGGAACTCGGCGCGGTCGACCCGGCGGTGGCCGGCGCCGTCCGGGCTCACAAGGATGCCTTCGCCGCGTACCTGGCCGCTCTCGTGGCGGACGCGGGTGCCCCGCGCGACCTGGTCGGTCCGCTGGTCCTGCTCGCCGAAGGGGCCATGACGGCGGCCGCGATCTCCGGCTCGCCCGACCCGGCCCGCCAGGCGCGCGGCGGCGCGGCGCGGCTGCTTGCCTCGGTGTGACGGGGCGGGCGGGCCCGTGTGCCGGGCCCGCCCGCGGGGTATCAGCAGCTCAGGTTCGAGCCCGGGGTGGTGCCGAGGATCTGCGTGAAGGCCTTGTAGCGGTCGATGCGGCTCTGGACCTGGGCAGGGTTGCCGCCGTTGCACTCCAGGGTGCCGTTGATGGCGCGGATGGTCTCGCCGAAGCCCGCGCCGTTGACCATGGCGTTGTGCGGGGTCATCTTGCCGGGGCCGCTCTGGGTGTTCCAGTACCAGAGGCCCGTCTGCCAGGCGATGGCCGGGTTCTGCTCGACCAAATAGGGGTTGTTGAGCAGGTCGATGCCGAGCGCGTCACCCGCGGCCTTGTAGTTGAAGTTCCAGCTCAGCTGGATCGGGCCGCGGCCGTAGTAGGCGGCCTGTCCTGCCGGGCAGCCGTAGGGCTGGGTCTTGTCGCAGTAGTGCGGGTAGTTGTTCTGGTTCTGCTCGACCACGTACTTCAGGCCGCCCGTCTCGTGGCTGACGTTGGCGAGGAACGCCGCCGCCTCCTGGCGCTTGACGGTGTCGCTGCCGGTCTTCGCGAAGGCCGGGTAGGACTTGAGCGCGTCGGTCAGGCCCTTGTACGTGTAGAACGAGTTCCGGCTCGGGAACATCTGGTTGAACTGGGCCTCGCTGACGACGAAGCCGGACGGGTCGGGGTTGCCCGGGTCCGTCCCGCCGCCGCAGGTGCCCTGGTCGGCCCAGACGTCGGAGCGGCCCGGGGTCTCGTTCTGGGTCCACCACTTGGCGGTCCAGTTGTGTCCGTTGTACGAGGCCGACTTGCCGCCCGTGTAGACGGACGAGGAGCTCCAGGGTGCGGCGCACTCGGCGGCGGACGCCGTGGTGGCGGCCGGGCCCAGGACGATCAGCGCGCCGAGCGCGGCGAGCGCGGCCGCGAAGCTGGTGAAGCGTCGGATCATGCCAACTCTCCTTACGGGCGGCGCGGTTTGCGGGGGGCCGCGCCTCCAGGGGGTCTCGCGAACTCAAGCGAAAATGGTCTGGACCTGTCAAGGTCTAGACCAGCCCTGGAAGGTAAAGCCTCGTTCGGTGCCCCCATTCGTGCCTCGTTTGACAGTCGAAACATGGGATGTTCCCATGTCTGAGAAGCGCGAGAAACATGGGATGTTCCCATGCCTTGAGTTGTGAGAGAAGGTGCCGACGGATGCCGTTGCGCAGCGCCGCCCGGACGAGCCTCGTCGACCTCGTCATCGCCCAGATGGAGAGCCTCATCGCCGACGGCGAGTGGCGGGTGGGCGAGAAGATCCCGGCCGAGCCGCTGCTCGTGGAGCAGCTCGCCGTGGGGCGCAACACCGTCCGGGAGGCGGTCCGCGCACTCGTGCACACCGGCATGCTGGAGCCCCGGCAGGGCGACGGCACGTACGTCCGGGCGAACAGCGACTTCGGCGCGGCCGTGCAGCGCAGGGTGCGCAGGGCCGGCGTCCTTGAGGCGTACGAAGTCCGCGCCAGCCTGGAGCGGGACGCCGCCCGGTACGCGGCGGAGCGCCGCACGGACGAGGACCTCGCGACGCTGCGGGCCGCTCTCGCCGAGCGCAACCTGGCGTGGGAGAGCGGGAACACGGCCGCGTTCGTCGACGCGGACATGGCCTTTCACCGGACGGTCGCCGACGCGGCGCACAACAGTGTCCTCGCCGAGCTGTACGGCCACCTCAGCGAGGCCCTGCGCTCCACGGTGCAGTCCGTCATCGGCGCACCCGTCCCGGACGCGGTGCGCCACCAGCTCGCGGGCCACGAGGCGATCGTCGACGCCATCGAGGCGCGCGACCCCGAGGCCGCGGAGGCCGCGGTGCTGGCGCATCTCGCCGAGGGCATGGCCGCACTGCGCGAACACCCGCCCGGCACCCCCGACACCGCGCCGGACGCCACCCCCGGCACCGTCCCTGACACCGCCTTCGGCGCCGACGAGAACGAACCAGGAGCAGCAGATGAGTGAGGCAGCACCGGAAGCCGCATGCGCGGAAGTCGCGCCCGCCGGCACCAGAACGGCCTCACCCGGCGCCGCGGCCTCGCCGAACCCCCCAACACCCCCGATATCCCGACGCGGCGCCCTCTACCTCGCCCTCGGGGTCGTGCTTCTTGCTCTCAATCTTCGGCCCGCCCTTGTCGCCGTGTCCCCGCTCGCCGATACCATCCGCGACGACAGCGGCATGTCGGCCGCCGCGACCAGTCTGCTCACCGCGCTGCCGCTGCTCTGCTTCGGGCTGCTCGCGCCCGTCGCGCCGCGGCTCGGCCGAAGCCTCGGCATGGAGCGGTCGCTGCTCGGCACGATGGTGCTGATCTGTGCGGGCACGGCACTGCGCATGCTCGACTCGGTCGTCGCGCTCTTCGCGGGCACCGTCGTCATCGGCGCGGGCATCGCCGTCGCCAACGTCCTGCTGCCCGGTCTCATCAAGCGTGACTTCCCCGCGAGGGCGGGCCTGATGACCGGCCTGTACTCGATGTCGCTGTTCGGCGGCGCGGCGCTCGCGGCCGGTGTGACGCTGCCCGTGCAGCAGGCGAGCGGCATGAACTGGCGGACGACGCTCGCCTGTTGGGGTGCGCTCGCGGTGGTGGCGCTGCTCGTGTGGCTGCCGCAGATCCGGTCGCGTACGCGGGTGGGCGCGGCCGCGGCACGGCAGGCCGCGCATCCCGTACGCGGCCTGTGGCGCTCCCCGCTGGCCTGGCAGGTCACCGCGTACATGGGCCTGCAGTCCCTCAACTACTACGCGGCCGCCGCCTGGCTGCCGACGGTCTTCCAGGACGCGGGGATGGACGCGGGCGACGCCGGCTGGATGCTCTCCTTCTCCTCGCTGCTCGGCATCGCGGGCTCCTTCCTGGCCCCGGTGATCGTCGGCCGCAGGCTGCGCTCGGGCACCCTCGCCGCGCTCGGCGCCGTCCTGTGCGCGCTCGGCTTCGCCGGACTGCTCGCCGCGCCGGTCGGCGGCGCCTATCTGTGGATGACGCTGCTCGGCCTCGGGCAGGGCGCGGCCATCAGCCTGGCGCTGCTCTTCATCGTGCAGCGGGCGCCCGACGCCCGGCACGCGGCGCAACTCTCCAGCATGTCGCAGTGTTTCGGGTACATCCTCGCCGCCACCGGACCGACCCTCCTGGGCGCCGTCCACGACGTCTCGCACAGCTGGACCGTGCCGCTCGTCCTCCTGCTCGTCCTGCTGGTGCCTCAGGTCGTGGCCGGGCTCGGCGCCGCACGCGACCGGCACGTGGCGGGCATCGGCTGACGCCGGGTCGGGCAGGATGCATCCGGTGCGGTCCTCCACGGCCCGCCGTGTCGGATCGAGAAGGGTGCAGCGATGACGGATTCGGCCCCCGGGCGGCTCTCGGTGTCACGGGCGACGCTCGACGACTGGCGAGTGGTGACGGGCTGGGCGGCGGACGAGGGCTGGAACCCCGGCCTCGGCGACGCCCCCTCGTTCTTCGCGCAGGACCCCGACGGGTTCTTCCTGGGCCGCCTCGACGGCGAACCCGTCTCCGCGATCTCCGTGGTCAACTACGGGGACAGTTACGCCTTCCTGGGCTTCTACCTCGTCCGCCCCGACCGGCGAGGCCGCGGCTTCGGCCTCGCCACCTGGCGGACGGGGCTCGCACACGCCGAGGGCAGGATCGTCGGCCTGGACGGCGTCCCTGCCCAGCAGGACAACTACCGCCGCTCCGGCTTCGAGCGGCGGCACGGCACGCTGCGCTACCTCGGCCCGCTGCCCGCGGCCGGCGCACCCGACCGGCATGTGCGCCCCGTCGAGGCGGCGGGCCTGCGGGCGCTCCTGGCGTACGACAGCGCATGTCTGCCCGCCGACCGGCCGCGCTTCCTGGAGTCCTGGCTCGCCGCCCCGGGCCACCGGGCGCTCGCCCGCATCGTCGACGGCCGACTGACCGGGTACGGAGTGCTCCGCCCCGGCCGTGACGCCCCGCGCGTCGGTCCGCTGTTCGCCGACACCCGCGCCGACGCCGAGGCGCTCCTGGACGCGCTGGCCGCGGAGACGGACGGCGCGCCCGTCGCGATGGACGTGCCCGAGACCAACCCGGAGGCGGTGGCGCTCGCCGAGGCGCGCGGCATGAAGCCCACCTTCGACACCGCCCGCATGTACACGGGACCGATACGGGAGTACGCGGAGCGCCGGGTCTTCGGCGTCACCTCGCTGGAACTCGGCTAGGTGAAAGCGGCGGTCGAGCCTTGACCTCAAGTTTAGTTGAGGTCATAACCTTCCAGCATGAGCATGGAAACGACCGCGTGGACGCAGATGTACAGCGTCATGAACGCGCAGCAGGACCGCCGCCCCTTCGCCCGAGCCACGCTGCGCCGCATCGGCGCCTTCGCGCGGCCCCACCGCCGACGCATCTGGCAGTTCGTGCTGCTGAGCGTCCTCACCGCACTGCTCGCCGTGGCAACTCCCGTCCTCGCCGGGCATGTTGTCACGGCGATCGTGAAGGGCTCCGAATCCTCGACCGTCGTGCGGTACGCCGTGCTCATCGCCGTCATCGCGCTCGCCGAGGCCGGCCTCGGACTCCTGAGCCGCTGGCTGTCGGCGAACCTCGGCGAAGGCCTCATCCTCGATCTGCGGACCGCCGTCTTCGACCACGTACAGCGGATGCCCGTCGCCTTCTTCACCCGCACCCGCACGGGCGCGCTGGTCAGCCGCCTCAACAACGACGTGGTCGGCGCGCAGCGGGCGTTCAGCAACACGCTGTCCGGCGTCGTCGGGAACGTCGTCACGCTGCTCCTGACCCTCGTCGTCATGCTGACGCTCTCCTGGCAGATCACCCTCCTCGCGCTGGTGCTGCTGCCCGTCTTCGTCGTGCCCGCGCGCCGCATGGGCTCACGCATGGCCAGGCTGCAGCGCGAGGCCGCGCACCACAACGCCGCCATGGGCACCCGCATGACCGAGCGCTTCTCGGCACCCGGCGCCACCCTCATCAAGCTCTTCGGCCGGCCCGCCGACGAGTCCGCGGAGTTCGCCGCGCGGGCCCGCCGGGTGCGGGACATCGGCGTACGGACCGCGATGGCGCAGTCCGCGTTCATCACCGCGCTCACCCTGGTGTCGGCCCTCGCGCTGGCGCTCGTCTACGGCCTCGGCGGGTACTTCGCGCTGGAAGGGACCCTCGCGGCGGGCGACGTCGTCGCGCTGGCCCTGCTGCTCACCCGGCTCTACGCACCGCTGACCTCGCTGGCGGGAGCGCGCGTCGAGGTGATGAGCGCCCTCGTCAGCTTCGAACGGGTCTTCGAGGTGCTCGACCTGAAGCCGCTCATCGAGGAGAAGGAGAAGCCGGTGCCGGTGCCCGACGGGCCCGTCGCCATCGAGTTCGACAACGTCCGGTTCGGCTACCCCTCCGCCGACAAGGTCTCCCTCGCCTCCCTCGAAGAGGTCGCATCCCTCGACACGCGCGGCGGCGACGAAGTCCTGCACGGACTGTCCTTCCGCGCCGAGCCCGGCCAGACCATCGCGCTCGTCGGCTCCTCCGGAGCGGGCAAGTCGACCATCGCGCAGCTGCTGCCGCGCCTCTACGACACCGACGAGGGCACCGTCCGGATCGGGGGCGTCGACGTGCGGGACCTGTCCGCCGACTCGATGCGGGCCACCCTCGGCATGGTGACGCAGGACGGTCACCTCTTCCACGAGTCCGTCCGCGACAACCTGCTCCTCGCCCGGCCCGGCGCGAGCGAGGACGAGCTGTGGGACGTCCTGCGGCGGGCCCGCCTCGAAGACCTCGTCCGCTCGCTGCCCGACGGCCTGGACACCGTGGTCGGCGAGCGCGGATACCGCCTCTCCGGCGGCGAACGGCAGCGGATGACCATCGCGCGGCTGCTCCTCGCCGGGCAGCGCGTCGTCATCCTCGACGAGGCGACGGCCCACCTGGACAACACCTCGGAAGCCGCCGTGCAGGAGGCGCTGGCCGAGGCGCTCGAAGGCCGTACCGCCGTGGTGATCGCGCACCGGCTGTCCACCGTGCGGTCCGCCGACCAGATCCTCGTCGTCGAGGCGGGACAGATCGTCGAACGCGGGACGCACGACGAACTCCTGGCCGTCGAGGGGCGGTACGCGGAGTTGTACCGGACCCAGTTCGCCAAGGGCACGGAGCCGGCGGACCCTGCGGATCCGGCGGAGGTCGTGACAGCGGCCTGAGAGGTGCGACGGCCCGTGTCCATTCGTCCACCAGGAGTTCATCGGTTCACCACCAACCACACGCGCACCCGTGAGAGAAACCCTCCATGTGCGACGACGAGTTGATACCACCGGGCGCGGATCTGACGGAGGACCAGTGGCTGCGGGCCGATCCGGCGCTCGCCGAAGGGCCGGTGGGGGAGCGGGTCAGGCAGCTGCGGGCGCCGCGCCGCCGGACCGTGCTGGGCGGTGTGGTGGCGGGCGCGGCGGCGCTGACCGTGCTGCCGGGCGGGGCGCAGACCCCCGCCGCGGCGGCCTCCCGCACCGGCAAGTTCCCCTTTCCGGCGTCTCCGAACAGGTCGGGGGAGTACGCGGTGCTCCTCACCGGTGACGCAGGCACCGGCGAGGAGGCCCAGCACGCGGTGGCCGCCGCCGCCCGCGAGGTGTGCCGCGCCGAGGGCATCGGCCTCGCGGTCGGCCTCGGCGACAACATCTACGAGAACGGCCCGGAGTCCGCCGACGACTCGGAGTTCCGCACCAAGTTCGAGGAGCCCAACTCCGGTGTGGACATGCCGTGGCTGATGGTCCTCGGCAACCACGACTGCTCCGGCCTGATACCGGGCAGCGGCGGCGACCCGTCACGCGGCGACCGGGAGGTCGCCTACGCCCAGGGATCGCCCCGCTGGTACATGCCGAGCCGCTACTACAACGTCGCGCTGCCCGCCACGGCCGGGAACGACCCGGTGGTCGAGTTCTTCGCCATCGACACCAACCCCGTCTCGTCCTACGTCGCCCAGCTCGACCCGCACTACCGGTGGAACGGCCCCTACATGCGCGCGCAGCGCGAGTGGCTTTACAGCGCGCTCAAGGCGTCGCGGGCACGCTGGAAGATCGTGCTCGGCCACCACCCGTACCTGAACAACGGCAAGCACGGGAGCGCCGGCTCGTACGACGGTTTCGTGATCGGCCACTACACCAGCGGCATCCACCTCAAGGAGCTGTACGAGGAAGTGGTGTGCGGGCGCGCCGACCTGATCCTGTCCGGGCACGACCACACGCTGCAGATCCTGGAGCCCACCGCCCGCACCGGCGGCACCCGGCAGATCGTCTGCGGCGCCGCCGGGAAGGCCGGCGACGGAAGGGCCCATTTCAATCATCCGTCGGCCTGGCAGAACTTCTCCGAGCACGGCTTCATGGTGCTGAAGGTGTCCGAGCGAGCGATGACCGTCGAGGCGTACACGGTCGACGTCGCCACACGCCGGGCCCGCCTCGCCCACCGTATGCGGACAGCCACGCCCGTGCAGTGACGTCGCAAAAGGGCGATTTAAGCTATTTTTCGAGCAGGGCGGGTACACCCCCTGTATGGAACCAATGGAACTGGCTGTCCCGCACACCGTGGCCCTGCTGATGTGGGTCGCCGGCATCGTCGTGGCCGGCGTGCTCCTGGCCGCCTTCTTCTGGGGCCGGCGCGCCCAAGCACGCGAGACGCGCACGCCGAGCCCCGAAGAGCAGCCGAAACGGCCGTACGACGGACCGGTGCGGGAGGAGCGGGAGTACCGCGACCCGGACGAGATGCCGCAGGACGGCGGCCGTCTCACGCCGCACGAGCTCAACGACGGGTACGGCAAGTCCGGCACGCACCCCAGCCCCTCCCAGGACCCGGACGACCACAGGAAGGGCAGCGGCGGCAGCTTCGGCGGCGGCGGCCTCGGAAGCTGAGGCGGCCGAGGCGGCCGCGGCCGGAAATAGACCCGTACGGCGGCGATACACCCCGTGCCGCTCCCGGGAACCCATAGGGCTGCCCCTCAGCGGACCGACCCACGGAGTGACATGACCACCGCCAGAGACATCATGACCGGCGGCGCGGAGTGCATCGGCGCCGAAGAAAGCGTCCTGCTCGCCGCCCGGAAGATGACCGAGCTCGGCGTCGGGGCGCTGCCCATCTGCGGCACCGACAACCGGCTCAAGGGCATGCTGACGGACCGCGACATCGTCGTGAAGGTCCTCGGCCAGGGCAAGGACCCGGCCGGCACCAAGGCCGGTGAGCTCGCCCAGGGCGAGGCCGTCACCATCGGCGCGGACGACGACGCCGACGAGATCATGCGCACCATGACGTCCCACAAGGTCCGCCGACTGCCGGTGATCGACGGCCACGACCTCATCGGCGTCGTCGCCCAGGCCGACGTCGCCCGCAGCCTTCCCGACCCGTCCGTGGGACAGCTCCTCGAAGCCCTCTCCTCCGACTGAACACGCAGTCGGGCCCCGCGTTCCCGATGCCCGCCCGCGACGCCGCCACCGGCGTGGCGCGGCGGGCATTCCGCGTGCCCGACGGCGCGAACGCGTCACCCGTATGCCGTACACCACCGAGCCGTCCGCGCTGACCTGACAGAGGCTGATCGAGAACTCGGCGGCCCCGGAAGCCGCCGGCGACCGGCGGTCGGCACCGCATCGGGTACGCCGTCCCCGTGTACGGAGGAGTCCTGGATGACCACAGCTCTGTCAGGAAAGTGGGAGCACGCCGTCGTCACCGGCGGCGGAGGCTTCGTCGGCTCGCACCTCTGCACCGCCCTGCTGGCCGCAGGCACCGCTGTGACCTGCGTCGACGACTTCAGCACCGGGCGGCCCGAGAATCTGGCGCCGCTCCTCGACCGGCCCGGCTTCCGGCTGATACAGGCGAACGTCGCCGAGGGACTCACCGTGGAGCGGCCCGTCGACCTCGTCCTCCACTTCGCCTCCCCGGCGTCGCCCGCCGACTACCTGCGGCTCCCCCTCCACACCCTGGACACGGGCAGCCTCGGCACACGTCACGCCCTGGAACTCGCCCACCGGTCCGACGCCCGCTTCGTACTCGCCTCGACCTCGGAGGTCTACGGAGATCCGGAGCAGAACCCCCAGGACGAGCGGTACTGGGGCCACGTCAACCCGGTCGGACCGCGCAGCGTGTACGACGAGGCGAAGCGGTTCGGCGAGGCCCTGACCACCGCACACGCCGACGCCGAAGGCACCGACACCGGCATCGTGCGCCTCTTCAACACCTACGGGCCCCGGATGCGCGGCCACGACGGCCGTGCGGTGCCGACCTTCGTCCGGCAGGCACTCGACGGCGAGCCGCTGACCGTCACCGGCGACGGCAACCAGACCCGCTCGCTCTGCTACGTCGACGACACCGTGCGCGGCATCCTCGCGGCAGCCGCCCACGGCATGCGCGGCCCGGTCAACATCGGCAACCCCACCGAGATCACCATGCTCGAACTGGCGCGCCTGGTCATCGAACTCACCGGCTCCCGCTCGGAGATCCGCTTCATCGACCGGCCGACGGACGACCCGGCCGTGCGCTGCCCGGACATCACCCTGGCCCGCGACAAGCTCGGCTGGGAACCGGAAGTCGCCGCCGAGGAAGGCCTGCGGCGCACCATCGACTGGTTCCGCGCCACAGCGGGCCACTGACCGCCGCGCGGCGCGCCCACCGAGCCGCCGCCCCTCGCGGGAAACCTGCCTGCCCAGACCCAGCTTGGTCATGTTCCCCGTACCGCTGTCGGACGTGCGCCCACGCGCCCGCGACCGCGGCACCGGACACGGGCCAAGGACCGCCGACAGAATCTCGGACACTCCATGCGCGTCCTCGGAATCAACGCCCTCTTCCACGACCCCGCAGCCGCCCTCGTGATCGACGGCAGAACCGTCGCCGCCGCCGAGGAGGAGCGGTTCTCCCGGCGCAAACACGGCAAACGGCCCCTGCCGTTCTCGGCTTGGGAACTGCCCGAACAGGCCGCCGCCTGGTGCCTGAGCAGGGCCGGCCTACGGCCCGAGGACCTCGACGCGGTCGCCTACTCCTACGACCCCGAACTCGCCAGGCCCGCCGAGTCCATGGGCCTCGACGACCCCTGGGACCACCTGCGCCAGACCTACGCCCGCGAGGCCCCGAACTTCCTCAGGACGGCGCTGCCGGGGCTCGATCCGGGCATCGTCCGCTTCGTACCGCACCACATGGCCCACGCCGCGTCGAGCGCCTTCGCCGCGCCGGACGCGGAGGACTCCTCGGTCCTCGTGCTCGACGGCCGCGGCGAGCGCGCCTCGCACCTCGCCGCCCGACGCGTCCGCGACAAGCTGGAGCCGCTGTACGCCCAGGACCTGCCGCACTCGCTCGGCCTCGTCTACGAAGAGCTCACCGGGCACCTCGGATTCCTGCGTTCCTCCGACGAGTTCAAGGTGATGGCCCTCGCCTCCCACGGCACCCCCCGCATGCTCCCGGAGCTGCGCCGGCACGTGTATCCGACGGGCGACGGAGGGTTCCGCGCGACCGCCGTGCCGTGGCACGAGCTGTGCCCGCCGCGCGGCGCGGACGAACCGTGGACCCAGGACCACGCGGACGTGGCCGCCAGCGCTCAGGCCGTCCTCGAAGAGACCCTGCTCGACCTCGCACGCTGGCTGCACGGCAAGACGCATCACGACGTGCTCACCCTCGCCGGCGGCGTCGCGCTGAACTGCGTCGCCAACTCCAGGATCGCCCGCGAAGGGCCCTTCTCCCGGGTGTGGGTGCAGCCCGCGGCCGGCGACGCGGGCACGGCACTGGGCGGCGCGCTGCTCCTCACCGCGGGCGAGGGCGTCACGACGGAGCCCATGACCGGCGCCGACCTCGGCCGCGACTGGTCGGACGCCGAACTCGGCGCCTGGCTGAAGACCGCCGCCGTGACCTTCGAGCGGCCCGCGGACATCGCCGCGACGGTCGCGCGGGCGCTGGCGGAGAACCGGATCGTCGCCTGGTTCCAGGGCCGGTCCGAGTACGGCCCACGGGCGCTCGGCCACCGCTCGCTCATGGCCCACCCCGGGCACGCGGGCAACCTGGAACGCCTCAACGACGTCAAGGGCCGCGAACAGTTCCGGCCCGTCGCCCCCATGGTCCTCGCCGACCGCGCCCCGGAGATCTTCGACGGGCCGATGCCCAGCCCGTACATGCTCTTCGTGCACGACGTGGCGGAACCCTGGCGGGACCGGATCCCGGCCGTCGTCCACGTCGACGGAACCGCCCGCATCCAGACCGTCGACCCGGTGCAGGAGCCCTTGGTCGCCCGCATGCTCGGCGAGTTCGAGAAGCTCACCGGGCTGCCCGTCGTGGTCAACACCAGCCTGAACACGGCAGGCCGCCCCATGGTGGACGACCCGCGCGACGCGCTGGAGTGCTTCGGCTCCTCGCCCGTCGACCTGCTGGCCATCGGCCCGTACGCCATCCGCCGCCAGGACCTCTTCCGCGGCTCCGAAGGCGGCGGTGCCTGATGACCGCCGACAAGAAGACGACCGGCCACAAGAAGCGGAACGGAAACACCCCCGAAGGCACGTACGCCGTGGTGATCCCCACTCTCGGACGGCCGAGCCTGCGCGTGACCCTCCGCGCCCTCGCCGACGCCGCGGGACCCGCACCGGACCGTGTGATCCTCGTCGACGACCGGCCGGGAGCCGAGGGCACGACCCCGCTGCCGGTCGAGGTCCCGGCCGCCCTGCGGCCCTTCACCACCGTGGTCGAGGGCAAGGCCCGCGGGCCCGCCGCGGCCCGCAACACGGGATGGCGGGCGGCCGGGCGCGTGCCGTGGATCGTCTTCCTCGACGACGACGTCGTCCCCGGCCCCACCTGGTGCGACGACCTCGCACTCGACCTCGCCGCGGCGGCCCCGCGCGACGCCGCGGTCACCGCCCACATCGACGTCCCGCTCCCCGACGACCGCAGGCCCACGGACTGGGAACGCAACACCGCGGGGCTCGCCACCGCCCGGTGGATCACCGCGGACATGGCGTACCGCCGCGAGGCCCTGGAGGCCGTCGGCGGCTTCGACGAGCGGTTCCGGCGCGCCTTCAGGGAAGACGCCGACCTCGCGCTGCGGGTGCTCGCCGCAGGCTGGACGGTGGACGCGGGAACGCGCACCACGGCACACCCCGTACGCCCCGCCGACCGCTGGGTCTCCGTGCGTGTGCAGGCCGGCAACGCGGACGACGTACTCATGACGCGGCTGCACGGACCCGACTGGTGGGCCCGCGCCGCCGCGCCGCGCGGCCGGCTGCACCGCCACATCGCGGTGACCGCGGCGGCCGCAGGGACCCTCGCCTGCGCCGCGCTCCGCAGGCCGGGGGCCGCCACCCTCTGCGCCGCCGGCTGGCTGGCCGGCACCGCCGAGTTCGCCCTCGCCCGGATCCTGCCGGGGCCGCGGAACCGGGAAGAAGTCACCGCCATGGCGCTGACCAGCGTGCTCATCCCGCCCGCTGCCGTCTGGCACTGGCTGCGCGGACAGGCCGTGCACCGACGGGTCGAACAGCTCGGCCCGCACCCGGCCGTGCCCGGACACGGCTCGCCCCCGCCGGTCCGGCCGGCCCACGAGGAACGGGTGCGCCGATGAGCCGGCGCCCTCCGGAAACCCCGCGCACGGACACCCTCGCCCACGGCCGCGAAGGGCCCTGGCTGATCGACGGCCCCCGAGGGGCGGTGGCGACCCCGCGCGGCGACCACCCGGACCTGCCCGCGGCGATCCTCTTCGACCGCGACGGCACCCTCGTCGAGGACGTGCCCTACAACGGCGACCCCGCGCTGGTGCGGCTCGCACCGACCGTGCGCGCCGCCGTCCGGGCCGTCCGGGCGGCGGGCATCCCGGTCGGCGTCGTGAGCAACCAGTCGGGCGTGGCCCGTGGCCTGCTGACGCGCGCCCAGGTCGACGCGGTGCGGCGGCGCGTGGAGGACCTCCTCGGACCCTTCGCCGTCTGGGCCATCTGTCCGCACGGCCCCGGCGACGGCTGCGGCTGCCGCAAACCGGCGCCCGGCCTGGTGCTCGCCGCGTGCGAACGGCTCGGCGTCCCGCCCGGGCGCACCACCGTCATCGGCGACATCGGGGCCGACACGGACGCCGCCCGCGCCGCCGGAGCCCGCGGCGTCCTCGTTCCCACCCCGGTCACCCGCGCCGAGGAGATCGAGGCGGCCGACACCGTGGCCCCCGACCTGCTCACCGCGGTCCGCCTCGTCCTCGACGGGCGGGGCGCGGACCGCCCGGCGGCAGCCGTGTGCGCGCCCGGGGCGGGCACAGGTGCGGGGGAGGGGGAGCGGCGATGACCGGCACCCCGTCCCTTCCGCGCACGCTCGTCGTACGTCTCGACAGCGCGGGCGACGTGCTGCTCGCCGGGCCCGCCGTGCGTGCCGTGGCGGCAGGCTCCTCCTACACCGCGCTGCTCTGCGGGCCGCAGGGCGTCCACGCGGGCGAGCTGCTGCCCGGCGTGGACGACGTGCTGGTGTACGACGCCCCCTGGGTGGGCCTGGAGCCCGCGCGGGTGTCGCGCGAGGCGACGCGCCAGGTGCTCAACACCATGACGGCAGGACGCTTCGACCGGGCCCTGATCCTCGTCTCCTACCACCAGAGCCCGCTGCCCGTCGCGCTGCTCCTCAAGCTCGCCGGAGTCGCCTGGACGGCCGCCGACAGCGAGGACTACCCGGGCGCCCTCCTCGACCTGCGCCACCACCGGCTGCCCCACCGCCACGAGGCCAGGGCCGCCCTCGACCTCGCCGAGGCGTCCGGCTTCGCGCTGCCGCCCGGCGACGACGGGGCCCTGCGGGTGACCACACCGCCCGACACCACACCCCTCACCGGCGGCGAACCCTATGTGGTGCTCCACCCCGGGGCCACCGTGCCCGCCCGCGCCTGGAGCCCCGACCGGGCACGCCGTGCCGTCGCGGCCCTCGCCTCCGCAGGGCACCGGGTCGTGGTCACCGGCGGTCCTGGGGAGCGCGAGCTGACCGCGAAGGTCGCCGGACGGCACGGCCTCGACCTCGGCGGAGCCACCGACCTGCGGCACCTGGCGGGCGTGCTCGCGGCGGCACGAGTGGCGGTGGTCGGCAACACAGGGCCCGGGCACCTCGCCGCCGCCGTGGGCACCCCCGTCGTCAGCCTGTTCGCGCCGGTGGTGCCGGCCGAGCGCTGGGGCCCGTACGGCGTCCGCCACATCCTGCTCGGCGACCAGCGCGAGCGGTGCGCGGACACCAGGGCGCGGACCTGCCCGGTGCCCGGCCACCCCTGTCTCGACGGCATCGGCGACGGCGAGGTGCTCGCCGCGGTGGCGGCACTCATCTCCGATGCCGCCCGGACCGCCGACATCGCCGACGCCGACCGCACAACCGTCCACCGGACGCCTCCGCGACCGGTGACCGAACGAGGAGCGACCGTATGAACATCCTGCTGTGGCACGTGCACGGCTCCTGGACGACCTCGTTCGTGCAGGGGCCCCACACCTACCTCGTTCCCGTCACACCGGACCGCGGCCCCGACGGCCTCGGCCGCGCCCGGACGTTCGCCTGGCCCGACTCCGTGCGCGAGGTCACGCCCGAGGAACTGCGCGACGCCGAGGTCGACCTCGTCCTCTTCCAGCGGCCGCACGAACCCGAGCTGGCCGAACGCCGGCTCGGCGGCCGGCGGCCCGGACGCGACGTGCCCGCCGTGTACCTGGAGCACAACGCACCGGACGGCGACGTGCCCAACACCCGGCACCCGTGCGCCGACCGCGACGACCTCACGCTCGTCCACGTCACGCACTTCAACCGGCTGTTCTGGGACAACGGCACCACCCGCACCGAGGTGATCGAGCACGGCATCGTCGACCCCGGTCACCTCTACACCGGCCGCCTCGACCGGGCCGCCGTCGTCGTCAACGAACCGGTGCGCCGCGGCCGTTACACCGGCACCGACCTCCTCACCGACCTGAGCGAGGCGGCCCCCCTGGATGTCTTCGGCATGCGGACCGAAGGCCTGGCGGAGCACCTGGGCCTCCCCGAGGACCGCTGCCGCACCGCCGACCTGCCGCAGAGCGAACTGCACGCGGCACTCGCCGAGCGCCGCCTGTATCTGCACCCGGTGCGCTGGACGTCCCTCGGCCTCTCCCTGCTGGAGGCCATGCACCTGGGCATGCCGGTCGTGGCGCTCGCCACCACGGAGGCGGTCGAGGCCGTGCCGCGCGGCACGGGCACCCTCTCCACCCGCCCCGAGGTACTGGCGCAGGCCGCCCGGCACTACCTGCACGAACCGGAGGCCGCGGCCGAGGACGGCGCACGCGCCCGCCAGGCCGCTCTCGAAAGGTACGGACTCAAGCGCTTCCTCGACGACTGGGAGCGCGTGCTGACGGAGGCGATCTCATGACCTCGACCCTCGGCCCCCTCGACTCCGGCGTCCTCGGCGCCGAACCCGTCGGCCCCGGCGTGCTGTCGATCGCACTCGTCTCGGAACACGCGAGCCCGCTCGCCGCCCTCGGAGGCGTCGACGCGGGCGGCCAGAACGTGCACGTGGCCTGCCTCGCCGGCGCGCTCGCCGACCGCGGCCACCGGGTGACCGTCTACACCCGCCGGGACGCGCCCGACTTGCCCGAGCGCGTCGCGCTGCGCGCCGGAGTACAGGTGCACCACGTGCCCGCGGGCCCGCCCGAGCAGATACCCAAGGACGAACTCCTGCCCCACATGGGCGAGTTCGGCCGCCATCTGGCGCGGGTCTGGCGCGGCCGGCCGCCCGATGTGGTGCACTCGCACTTCTGGATGTCCGGACTCGCCTCGCTGTGGGCCACGCGCGAAGCCGGCCTGCCCCTGCTGCACACGTATCACGCCCTCGGCACGGTGAAGCGACGCCACCAGCAGCTCGCCGACCCCAGCCCGCCCCAGCGGATCGCGCTGGAGACGGAGGTGGGCCTCGGCTGCGACCGGATCATCGCCACCTGCCGCGACGAGGTCGCCGAGCTGGGCAGGATGGGCGTCCCCGCCGCCAAGGTCGGCATCGTGCCGTGCGGCGTCGACACCGAACTGTTCACCCCGCGAGGGCCGGTCGCCGAGCGCGGCGCCCAGCGCCACCAGCTGCTCCAGCTGGGCCGCCTCGTGCCGCGCAAGGGCGCGGCGGTCTCCGTCGCCGCGCTGGCACAGCTGCCCGAGACCGAACTCGTCGTGGTCGGCGGCCCGCCCGCCGACAGGATCGCCGAGGACCCCGAGGTCCGCAGGCTGCGCGCGCTCGCCCGCGAGGCGGGCGTCGCCGACCGGGTCCGCTTCACCGGCGGCGTACCGAGCGGCGACGTGCCGCCGCTGCTGCGCGCGGCCGACGTCGTGCTGTGCCCCGCGGACTACGAACCGTTCGGCATCGTGCCGCTGGAGGCGATGGCATGCGGCAGACCGGTCGTCGCCAGCGCCGTCGGCGGACAGCTGGACACGGTCGCCGACCCGGCCACCGGCCGCCTCGTGCCGCCCCGGGACCCCGAGGCCCTGGCCCGCGCGGTCGCCGAACTCCTCGCCGACCCCGCGCTGCGCGAGGCGAGCGGCGAGGCGGGGCGGCGCAGGGTCCTGCGCCGGTACGGCTGGGGCCAGGTCGCCGCGGCCACCGAGGCGGCCTACTGCGAAGTCCTCGACGCCAAGTCCCTCGTGACGGGGGTCGGAGCGGTGTGAGGCACGCACCGGACAGCCCGGTGACCGGTGCCGGTCACCGCGGGCGCTCCCGACCGCCGCCGGCTTCCGCCGGCCGATCGCGCAGCACCGACACCCGAAGGAGGTGCGGGCCCCCGGCGTCCTCAGCGACGCCGCACGCCCGACCAGCATGAGCGAATCCCCCGCACTCGACGCCGCGCAGCTGCACTGCCGGGCACTGGAGCAAGCGCTCGGCCGGCTGCGCCGGGACGGCCTCGGCCGGATCGCGGACTGGGGCGGCAGGCTCGCCGCCGCACTGCCCGCCGGGAGCCGGCTCCTCGCCGCGGGCAACGGCGGCAGCGCCGCCCAGGCCCAGCACCTGACCGCCGAACTCGTCGGCCGCTACCGGCAGGAACGGCCGGCGTACTCCGCCATCTCCCTGCACGCCGAGACATCCAGCATGACCGCCATCGGCAACGACTACGGCTTCGACCACGTGTTCGCCCGCCAGGTCTCCGCCCACGGCAGGCCCGGCGACATCCTCGTCCTGCTGTCCACGTCAGGGCGCAGCGCCAACCTGATCACGGCGGCGGTCGCGGGCCGGGCCGCCGGACTGCGCGTCTGGGCGCTCACAGGGCCGGGCCCGAACCCCGTGGGCGAAGCCGCCGACGAGGTCCTGTACATCGAGGGCGACACCACGGCGACCGTGCAGGAAGCCCACCTCGTCGCCGTCCACCTGCTGTGCGAAGCCTTCGACGCGGCACTCTCCGAACCCGTCGTGGCGACGGCCGGACGCGTCGCGCCCCGCACCGTGATCCCCGTCAACGGGAACGTCTCGTGACCGCGCCGAAGCCGCTCGTCGTCGTCGGGGACGTCCTGCTCGACGAGGACATCGAAGGAGTCGCCACCCGGCTCTCCCCGGACGCCCCCGCGCCCGTCGTCGACGTCACCGTCGACCGGCGCCACCCCGGCGGCGCCGGACTCGCCGCCGCCCTCGCGGCACGCGGCGGCCGTGATGTGACCCTGGTGACCGCACTCGGCGACGACCCCGCGAGCGAAGCGGTGCGCCGCGCGCTCAGCGGCCGGGTCAGGTTGGTGGAGCTGCCGCTGAACGGCACCCTGCCGGTGAAGACGCGCGTCCTCGCGTCCGGCCGCCCGCTGGTGCGCTTCGACCGGGGCGGCGGCACGCCGGGAGAGCCCGACGCCGCGGTGCGCGACGCGCTGGCCGATGCCCACGCGGTCCTCGTCGCGGACTACGGACGGCACACCGCGAGCGCCGTACGCGAACATCTGGCGGCCGTCACCCCCCGCACCCCACTGGTGTGGGACCCGCACCCCAAGGGCGACACGCCGGTTCCGGGCGCGCGGCTCGTCACCCCGAACGCGGCGGAGACCCGCGCCCTGTGCCCCGGCGACGACGAGACGCTGCGCGCGTACGCGGCGCGGGGCGTGGAACTGGCGGACCGCTGGCAGGTCGCCGGAGTCGCCGTCACCCTGGGCGAGCGCGGCGTCCTCCTCACCCGGCCCGGTTCCGGCACGCCGATGCTCATCCCCGCGCCCTACCGCGCGAGCGGCGACCCGTGCGGCGCCGGTGACTGCTTCGCCGCCGCCACGGCCGCCGCCCTCGCCGACGGGGCCCTCCCGGAGGAGGCGCTGCAGCGGGCCGTCGCGGAGGCCGCCGCCTTCGTCTCCGCGGGCGGCGCCACGAACCCGTCCCTGTGGCGGACGACGCCCCAAGACCGCGCCGAGGACGAGCCCCGCACCGACGCGTTCGCCCTCGCGGAACAGGTACGGGCGCGCGGCGGCACGGTGGTGGCGACCGGCGGCTGCTTCGACCTCCTGCACGCGGGCCACGTCGGCCTGCTGGAGAGCGCCCGGCGCATCGGCGACTGCCTCATCGTCTGCCTCAACTCCGACGCGTCGCTCGCCCGCCGCAAAGGCCCCGGGCGGCCGCTCAACCAGGAGGCGGACCGCGTCCGTGTCCTCGAAGCGCTCGGCAGTGTCGACGCCGTGGCCGTCTTCGAGGAGGACACCCCGCAGGAACTGCTCGGCAGGCTGCGGCCCGACGTGTGGGTCAAGGGCGGCGACTACTCCGTCCAGGACCTGCCCGAGGCCGGGACCCTGCGCGCGTGGGGCGGACAGGCCGTCGTCCTGCCGTACCTCGACGGCCGCTCCACCACGCTGCTGGCCCGCCGGGCCGCCGCGGCCGCGACGCCGGCCCGGCCGGCCCCACCCTCGGCCGAGAGGCGCCCCTGAACGTGACCGAAGAGACCACGCGACCGCCGCGGCACGACTCCCCGGCGCCGGACCGCCCCCGAGTCCTGGTGTTGCGAGCACTGGGCCTCGGGGACCTGCTGACCGTCGTACCGGCGCTGCGCGCCCTGCGACGGCGTTTCCCGGCGTACGAGACGGTGCTGGCCGCGCCGGAACGGCTCACCGGCCCCGCCCTGGCCACCGGCCTGGTCGACCGGCTGCTGCCCGCGTCGGCCCCGGGCCGGGCGGTGCCGTCCGGCCTCCCCTGGCCGGGCCCGCCCCCCGACCTGGCCGTGGACCTGCACGGCAACGGCCCCCCGAGCCACCTGCTCCTCCAACGACTGCGGCCCCGACGGCTCCTGGCGTACGCGCACCCGGACACACCCGGCATCGAGGGGCCCGCATGGCGGGACGACGAGCACGAGCGGGACCGGTGGTGCCGGCTGCTGTCCTGGTACGGCATCGACGCGGACCCCGCGGACGTACGGATCCCGTCGCCCGCGACGCCGTCACCGGCACCCGGCGCGGTCGTCGTCCACCCCGGCGCCGACGCGGGCGCCCGCCGCTGGCCGCCGGAGCGGTTCGCCGCCGTGGCCCGGGGACTGGTCGCCCACGGGCACAAGGTCATGGTGACGGCAGGGGCGGGGGAGGAGACGACGGCACGGTACGTGGCGTCGCACGCGGGGCTGCCGGCGGACGCCGTGCTGGGCGGCGCCGCGGATGTGCCGTTCGATCGGCTGACGGCGGTCGTGGCCCACGCCCGCTGCGTGATCGTCGGCGACACCGGCCTGGCCCACCTGGCCACGGCACTCGGCACCCCCTCGGTCGTCCTCTTCGGCCCCGTGGCACCCCGCCTGTGGGGCCCACCGGCGGACCCCCGCCACCGGGCGCTGTGGCACCCGGACACCGACGACGCCTCCCGCCCGGGCGACGCCCACGGCACGCAGCCGGACGAACGCCTCCTCCGGATCACTCCGGAGGAGGTGCTCGCCGCGGTGGGGTCCTTACCGGAGCCGGATCAGTCCCGGTTCCCCGCGCCCCTGACAGACTTCCCCGCGAGGGAATCCGTCGCCGGACGGGTCAGGCCGCCGTTTCCAGGGCGGGCTGCGCCGTGACGCCGCGCCCGTTCTTGCGCAGGAGTACGGGCTCGGTGGTCTGGCGCCTGCGCAGCAGGAACCCCGCTCCGATGGATCCGGCGATGATCAGGCCGCCGGAGACGAGGGCGCCGCGGGCGCCGGCCAGTTCCATGAGGAGGCCGAGCGCGGGCGGCCCGCCGAGGCCCCAGGCGGTGCTGATGCTGCCCCACACGCCGAGCACACGGCCCCGCAGGTGGGCGGGCGGGTCGGTCTGCAGGACGGTCGTCCCCGCGGTGTCGGAGACGGACTCGACGACCGCCATCGGCAGGACGAGGACCAGCAGCACGGCGAAGGACGGGGAGAAGCCCGCCACGACCTGGAGCAGCGCCCCCGCGGCGGCCAGCGTGCCCACGAGCCGCACGGACGGCTTCCGCAGCCGCGCGCCGAGGACCGCGCCGATGATGCCGCCGACGGCGAGGACGGTGGAGACCGTGCCGAACGACCCGGCGCCGCCGGCCAGCGGCCCGGTGACGAGCACGGCGAGCGTGAGGTTGTAGTTCCGCCCGAAGACCGCGCTGACGCCGGTCACCCCCGCCAGGGCCACGAGCCGGGGCCGCCGCATGAAGTACGCGAGGCCCTGCCGGACGGTCATGTGCTCGCCCACCGGCGCGGGCCCGGTCGGCGCCGGCCCTGTCGGCACCGGAGCGACGGACCGGCCGGCCCCGGCCTGGCGCACCGCCCCGTACGCGGGCCGGAGGAAGGGGATGACGGAGGCGACGAAGAGGAACGACACTCCGTTGGCGGCGTACGCGGCGGCCGTGCCGAGGAAGCCGACCGTGACACCGCCGAGCGCGGCACCGGCGAGCCGGCCCGCGCTGTGCACGAGCGAGCCCACGCCGATGGCGGAGGGCACGTCCTCCGGCGGCACGAGGTCGTTGCCCAGCAGGGCACACGCGGGCCCGTCGACCGTGGCGATGACGCCGGTGACGGCCGCGAGGACCATGAGGACCGTCAGGTCGAGTCCGCCGGTCGCCACGAGGACGGCCGTCGTGAAGGCGACGGCGCCGAGCAGCGCCTGGCTGACGGAGGCGGTGAGCTTGCGCGGCCAGCGGTCGACGGCGGCACCGCCCACCAGGCTCATCAGCAGCGCGGGCGCGGCCTGCACGGACATGGAGAGACCGGTGGCGGCGGCGGAGCCGGTGATCTGCAGGACCAGGAGGTTCTGCACGGTGAGCTGCATCCAGGTGCCGGCGTTCGACACGAAGTTGGCGACGGACCACCAGCGCATGCTCCGGTACCGCAGGGACCGCCACGGCGACCGGGATGCGGACGCGGAGGCATGAGCGGACACCGGCGGGGCAGGAGAGGAGGGAGAAGAAGACACAGGGGCACTCGAAGACTCGGGGTGAGTCCGGAGGGACGGACTCAGGCGGAGGTCTCGGCGGGAGCTCGGAACACCGGCAGCACTGCGCGGTCACTCCACCGGATCTGTCTGGGGCGCCGCGCTGCGGGAGGGGCGTCGGCGGGGTGCGCCAAGTGGCGCGTGGACGCCCCGGAAGTACGGCGATGACCATGGTGGCAGACCGGTTCGCCGCGCTTCGGGACGGCTCTGCCGGACGCGACGCCGAACGGGCACAAAATCGTTCCCCCGCAAGGGATTTGGCGGTTCTGGTGTGCTTGCTCACACGGTCTTCCGGCGGCCCCGTGACCCCTCTTCCGGGCCCTCCGCGCGTGAGGGGCGCCACAGCCGCGCGCCGCCCGCCCGTCGCCCGGCCCGAGGTGCCGGACTCCGCACCGGCCGTCACAGTGGGAAGCGGGGCGGTCGCGGAGCGCACCGCCGTCAACGGGAACGACGGAAGGCACAGGCATGGGCGGCGCACCACAGGTCGACCTCCACGGCAAGCAGGCTCTCGTGACCGGCTCGGCCAGAGGCCTCGGCGCCTCGATCGCCAGGAAACTGGCCGCGGCGGGCGCGACGGTCCTGGTCGCCGACGTCCGCAAGGAAATGGCCGTCGAGCTGTGCGACGAGCTCGCCGCCGAGGGTCTCGACGCCCGGTTCCTTGAGATGGACGTGCGGGACGCCCCGGGAGTCGCCGCGGCCTTCCGTGACCTGGACGAGGCGGGCCGCCCCCTCGACATCCTGGTGAACAACGCGGCCGTGGACGTCTCCAAGCCGATCGAGCACCTGACGGCCGACGAGGTGACGCGGGTCGTCGAGACCAACCTGCTCGGGCCGATGTACCTGTGCCTGGAGACGTACCGGCGCATGATCGCCCGCGGCGGCGGCCACATTGTGAACATCCTGTCCACCGCCGCGAACCGGACCTGGACCGAGGCGGGACCGTACGCGGCGGGCAAGTCGGGTCTGCGCGCGTTCACCCACACGCTGTTCAAGGAGGCCCAGCGCGACTGCGTGGGCATCGGCGTCACCGGGATCATCGCGGGCGGCATGGAGACCCCGTTCATCATGGAGCGCTTCCCGGACGCCGACGTGAGCATGCTGCAGAGCCCGGACATCGTCGCCGACACGGTCCTGTACGCCCTGTCGGTCCCGGCCGGCAGCGTGGTGGGCGAGCTGGTCGTCGTACCGCGCAGGGAGCCGTCCTGGCCGTGAGGGGCCCGCTCGCGCCCGCGGAGGAGTGACGGACCTACGGACGTCCGTGTCTGAAAGCCGCCCCGGCGGGCACCTGAGGCGCTGCCCACCCGGAAGCGGAAGGAAGGTTCAGCCCATGACGCCGACGATGTTCTCCATGGCGCCGCAGCCACCGCCCCCGTGGGAGAGGGCCATGGTCACCGCGGGAGCCGGCTTCCTCGGCTCGCACCTGTGCGAACGGCTGCTGGACGCGGGCGTGGCGGTCGACTGCGTGGACGACATGTCGCCCGGCTCGGCCCGCAACGTCCGGCACCTGGCGGACCACCCGGGGTTCCGCGTCCTGGAACGGGACCTCGCGCGACCCGGCTGCGCCGACACCCTCCCCGGACCCTACGACCTGGTCGTGCACTTCGCGTGCCCCGCCCCGGCGGCCGCCGCACGCCCCCTGGAGACGCTGGACGCCGGCAGCCTCGGCGCCCGCAACGCCCTGGCCGTCGCCGAGCGCGACGGGGCCCGCTTCCTCCTGGCGTCCACCTGCCCCGCCCACGGCGACCCGGCCGGGCCCGCCGACGAGACCCAGCGCTTCTCGGAGGCGCTGACCACCGCGTACGTGAGCGCCAAGGAGGCGGACGCGGGCATCGTGCGCGTCTTCCCCGCGTACGGGCCGCGCATGGACGCCGAGGACGGCCGGCTGATCCCCGACCTGATCCGGCAGGCGCTGAGCGGGGGACCGGTGACCGTGGCCGGAGACGGCGGCGGTACACCCTCGCTGTGCTACGTCGACGACACGGTCGACGGTGTCCTCCTGGTCGCCGCGAGCCGCTCCGTGCGGCCCGTCGACATCGGCGGCGACCCCGGGCCGACCCTGGCGGAGATCGCCCGACGGGTCCTGGAGCTCACCGGCTCCGACGCGCGCCCTGAGTTCACCGGGCCGCGCGCCGACGCCGTCGAGCCCCCCGCGCCCGCCACCGGCTTCGCCCACGAACTCTTCGGGTGGACGCCCAAGGTCTCCCTGGACGACGGGCTCAAGCGCACCATCGCCCACTTCCAGAACGGCGGACCAGACGCACCGAGTGCCGAGGGAGGCGTACGCCATGCGTGCTCCTGGTGACGACCTGCGGGGGAGCGTGGCGAAGGCGCTCGTCGTCTGCCTGGACGGCATGAGCGGTGTGCTCCTGGCCGGGCCCGCCGTCCGCGCCGTCGCGACGAGGGCCGACCACGTGGCGATGTTGTGCGGGCCGCGCGGCGCGCCCGCCGCCGGGCTGCTGCCCCACGTCGACGAAGTCCTCGTCTGGGAGGCGCCCTGGGAGGGCGACCGGCCGCCGTCGGTGGACGAGGCGGACGTCGAGGGCCTGCTGACGCGCATGAGGGACGCGGCGTACGACGTCGCCCTCGTCGTCACGTCCTTCGAGCAGAGCCCGCTGCCCATCGCGCTCCTGCTGCGCATGGCGCAGGTCCCCCGCATCGGGGCCGACAGCACCGACCACGCGGGCAGCCTCATCGACGTGCACCACCGGCGGCTGCCCGGCAGGCACGACGCCGAAGCGGCGCTCGACACGGCAGCGGCCCTCGGCTTCTCACCCAGGACCGGCGACGACGGCCGGCTCCGCGTGCTCCCGGCCCCCGACACGACGGGCCTCACCGGGAACGGCCCGTACGTCGTGGTGCACCCGGGCACCGCGGCACCCGCCCGCGCCTGGGACGCCGGACGCGCGGCCGAGACGGTCGCCCTGCTCGCCGACGCGGGCCACCGCGTCGTCGTCACCGGCGGCCCCGAGGAGACCGCCCTGACCCGGCGGGTCAGCGGCGACACCGCCGTCGACCTCGGCGGCCGCACCGACCTGCGGACCCTGGCCGGCGTCCTGCGCACGGCCGACGTCGTGGTCGCGGGCGACACCGGCCCGGCCCACCTCGCCGCCGCGACCGGCACCCCGGTCGTCTCCGTCGGCCCCCAGGACGTACCCGCGGAACGGCGCAGCCCCTACGGCGTGCCCGCCGTGCTCCTCGGGGACCAGGACGTGTGCGCGGACACCGGCCGCCCGGGCCTGACCGCGGCACCGCCGGACGACGTGGTGCGCGCGGTGCGGAAACTTCTGAAGGAGAGCACGTGAGCGCAGGTCCCCCGCGCACCACCGTCGCCGTGATCACCAGGAACCGCCGCGAGAGCGTGCTGCGCACCCTCGACCGGCTCGCCGCGCTGCCGGAGCGGCCGCCCGTCGTCGTCGTGGACAACGGCTCCACCGACGCGACGGCCGACGCGGTGCGCGCCCACCCCGTCGGCGCCCATGTCGTCGAGGCCGGACGCAACACCGGAGCCCTCGGCCGCAACCTCGCGGTGCGGCACGCCACCACGCCGTACGTGGCCTTCAGCGACGACGACTCCTGGTGGGCCCCCGGCGCCCTCGACACGGCCGCCGACCTCCTCGACGCGCATCCACGCCTCGGGCTCCTGGCCGCCCGCACCCTGGTCGGCCCCGAGACCCACGAGGACCCGCTCAACCGCGTACTCGCCGAGTCGCCGCTGCCACCCGTCCACGACCTGCCCGGCCGCCCCGTACTCGGCTTCCTCGCCTGCGCGGCGGTGGCCCGGCGCGCGGCCTTCCTGGAGGCGGGCGGCTACCACCGGGTGCTGTTCTTCGGCGGCGAGGAGACCCTGCTCGCCTACGACCTGGCGGCCCGTGGCTGGGGCGTGACCTACGCGCCCTCCGTGACCGCCCACCACCACCCCGACCCCGCCACCCGGCCGGGCCGCTCCGCGGTGCAGCGGCGCAACGCCCTCCTCACCGCCTGGCTCCGGCGGCCGGTCCACGTGGCCCTGCGCGGCACTGCGCACCTCGCCGCGGCGGCCGCCCGCGGGGAACGGGACGCCGCGAGCGCCCTCAAAGGCGTACTCGTCCGCCTCCCCGCCGCTCTCAGCGCCCGGGAACCGCTGCCCGCCCGCATCGAGTCCGCGGCCCGCCTGCTGGACCGGGCCCCTTCCTGACCACCACCTCTCCCGAACCGTTCCGACAAGGATCAGTGCAGATGACGCACGAGACCGACCCCCGTACGACCGTCGTCGTGATCACCAAGGACCGCCGCCGCGAACTGCTGCGGACCCTGCGCACCCTGCGGGACCTCCCCGAACGGCCCCACGTGATCGTCACCGACAACGCGTCGAGCGACGGCACGGCCGAGGCGGTCGCCCGATACTTCCCCGAGGTCCGACTGCTGCGGCCGGGTCGGAACCTGGGAGCCGTCGGGCGCAACCTCGCCGTCCGCCACGTCCGCACGCCGTACGTGGCGTTCTGCGACGACGACAGCTGGTGGGACCCGGGATCGCTGCGGCGCGCCGCGGACCACCTCGACGCGCACCCGGCGCTCGCGGCCGTGACGGCCCGCATCGTGGTCGAACCGTCGGGGGAGGAGGACCCCGTCGTCGCCGAGCTGCGCGACTCCCCGCTCTCGGGACCCGACTGGCTGCCAGGACCGGCCCTCGGCTCGTTCCTGGCCGCCGCGACCGTCATCAGAGCCGACGCCTTCCGGGACGCGGGCGGCTTCCACCCCGGGCTGTGGCTCGGCGGTGAGGAGGAACTCCTCGCCACCGACCTCCTGACACAGGGGCACTGGCTGAGCTACGTACCGGAACTGACCGTCCATCACGCGGCGTCGACGGTCCGGGACAGCACCGACCGGCGCGTCCTCGGCCTGCGCAACACCCTGTGGTTCACCTGGCTGCGCCGCCCCTGGCCCTCGGCGCTGCGCCGCACCGGCCACCTGTTGCGCACCGTGCCGCGCGACCGGCCCTCCCTGCGTGCCGTCGCCCGGGCGGTGGCGGGCCTGCCCTGGGTCCTCCGGCAGCGGGCCCCCGTGCCCCCGCCGATCGAGGACCGCCTCGTCGCCCTGGAGAAGGCGCGCCGCCACTCGACGGCACGCCGCTACGTCGGCTGAGCCGTGGAGAGGTGAGCCGTGGAGAGGTGAGCCACCAGAAGTCGTGGGAACTTGGATCACATGAGCCCTTCCCAGAAACCGGACCCGGGTTCCGACCCCCGCCACCCGGATCCCGACCCCGACCCGCGAAACGCCACAGGACTGGAACCCGGCGGGAGCGTGCCGCCGGGGGAGACCCCGCCCGCCGAGAGCAGCATGCCGGGGGCGGGGCCCGAGGAGACCTACAACCCTCCGAAGGGCTGGGGGAAGGGGCCGCTGGCCCTGATCATCGGCCTGGGGGTGCTGATCGCCGCGTTCTTCCTCGTCTACGCGATCGTGCTGCTGCTGTGACGCGTGACCCGCACGCTCAGCGCGTCGTCCGCGACCTCCACCAGGACCTGGCTGCCCGCCGTGAGCTTGCCGTCCAGGAGCAGCCTGGAGAGCCGGTTGTCCACCTCGCGCTGGATCGTGCGGCGCAGCGGACGCGCACCGTACTCCGGCTGGTGACCCCGCCGGGCGAGCCAGTCCACCGCCTCCGGGGTGAACTCGATGGCCACGTCCTGCGCGTGCAGCCTGCGCCGGGTCTCCTCAAGCAGGAGGTCCGTGACCTGCCTCAGCTGCTCGTCCGTCAGCCGCCGGAAGATGACGATCTCGTCGATGCGGTTGAGGAACTCGGGCCTGAAGTGCTCGCGCAGCGGCCGCAGCACCTGCTCGCGCCGCGCCTCCTCGTCGGCCTCCGTCCCGTCGGCCCGGAACCCGAGGCTCGCGCCGCGCCCCGTGAGCGCCTCGGAGCCGAGGTTGCTCGTCATCACGATCACGGTGTTGGTGAAGTTCACCGTCCGGCCCTGGGCGTCGGTCAGCCGCCCGTCGTCGAGGACCTGGAGCAAGGTGTTGAAGACGTCCGGGTGGGCCTTCTCCACCTCGTCGAGCAGCAGCAGCGAGTACGGGTGACGGCGTACGGCCTCGGTGAGCTGTCCCGCCTCCTCGTGGCCCACGTAGCCGGGCGGCGCCCCGACGAGCCTGCTGACGGTGTGCCGCTCCTGGAACTCGCTCATGTCGAGGCGGACCATCCGCTCCTCGCTGCCGAACAGCGCCTCGGCCAGGGCCCGCGCCAGTTCCGTCTTGCCGACGCCCGTGGGACCGAGGAAGAGGAAACTGCCGATGGGCCGGTCGGGGCTCGACAGACCCGAGCGTGAGCGCAGGACCGCCTCCGCGACGGCGCTCACCGCCTCCTCCTGCCCGACGACCCGCTCGTGCAGGTGCTCCTCCAGGCCGAGGAGGCGGTCCCGCTCCTCCTGCGTGAGGGTGCTGACCGGAATGCCCGTCTGCCGGGACACCACCTCGGCGATGTCGTCGGAGGTCACCTCGACGATCTGCCCGTCACCCGGCTCGCGGCCCTGACCCGCCGCGATCTTCCGGACCAGGTCGTTGATGCGGTCCCGCAGCTCGGTGGCCCGCTCGTACTGCTCCGCCGCCACCGCCTGGTCCTTGTCCCGGGCCAGCTGCTCCGCCTCGCGTTCCAGCGCCCGCACGTCCGTGCCCTTCGTGCTGGCCCGCAGCCGCACCCGGGCTCCTGCCTGGTCCATCAGGTCGATCGCCTTGTCCGGCAGGAAACGCTCGGTCAGATAGCGGTCGGACAGCTCCACGGCGGCGAGCAGCGCCTCGTCGGAGTAGCGCACCTGATGGTGGGCCTCGTAGCGGTCGCGCAGGCCGCGCAGGATCTCCACCGCGTCCGCGGCCGTCGGCTCCGCCACCAGGATCGGCTGGAAGCGCCGGGCGAGCGCCGCGTCCTTCTCGATGTACCGGCGGTACTCCTCCAGGGTGGTCGCCCCGATGACGTGCAGCTCACCCCTGGCCAGCGCGGGCTTCAGCATGTTGCCCGCGTCCATCGACCCGCCCTCGGACCCGCCGCCGCCGGCCCCGACCACGGTGTGCAGCTCGTCGATGAAGACGATCAGCTCGTCGGAGTGGGCGCGCACCTCCTCGATGATGCCGTTCAGGCGCTCCTCGAAGTCACCGCGGTACCGGGTGCCCGCCACCACGCCCGACAGGTCCAGCGCGATGACGCGCCGGTCCGCGAGGGTGTCCGGCACGTCGCCGTCGGCGATCCGCTGGGCGAGCCCCTCCACGACGGCGGTCTTGCCGACACCCGCGTCACCGATGAGCACCGGGTTGTTCTTGCCGCGCCGGGAGAGCACCTCGATGGTCTGCTCGATCTCCTCCTCACGGCCGATGACCGGGTCCACGCCGCCCTCCGCGGCCCGCGCCGTCAGATCCCGCCCGAACCGGTCGAGGGTGGGCGTCGCCGTGCCGCCGCCACCGCTCTGCCGCTGCTCGGCGGGGCCCGGCCGGCCCTGCGGCGGCTGCGGGGCCGGACCGGGGTCGAAGCGCGCCGCGTTGAGGATGTGGCCCGCCGCCGAGTCGGGGTTGGCGGCCAGCGCCATGACGATGTGCTCCGGCCCGATGTACCCGGCGCCGACCGCCCGGGCCACCTCGTGCGCGTCGAGCAGCGCCCGCTTGACGGCCGGCGTGAGCGCCACCGCCTGGGTGGGCACGGCGCCCTCGGTCTCCGCGGAGTGCCGGTCGATCTCCTCGGCGATCTGCTCGGGATCGGCCCCGGAACGCGCGACCAGACCGCGGGTCGGCTCGATGGTCAGCGCCGCCCGCAGCAGGTGCTCCGTGTCGAGGTTGCTCTTGCCGTGCTCCGCCGCGTACGAGGCCGCCGCGGCCACCAGCTCCCGCGCGGGGCCGCTCATCAGCCTGCCGATGTCGATCTGCCGCCGCCCGCTGCCGAGGAACCGCGCGAAGAGCTCCCCGAAGGGGTCCTGCCCGAATCCCTCGGGCCCGATGAAACCGCTGCTCATAGCCGTCCGTTCCGGTGTCCCGGCCCGCCGGGACAGCCTCGTGCCTGATCGTGTCGTGTCCGCTCCGGGTGCCCAGTCGTCACCCTCGTCACTCCTGGCGTCCCGCCTACGATCGTCGCCCGTGACGGCCCGGCGTGCCCGCGGCGCACTCCGCCGAACGGCCTGCTCCGAAGTCTGCCGCCACGCTTTGGGGGCACTCCTGGGACATGGGTGAGAAGCGGCGACTGAGAACGAGCCACATCGACGGGCCCGGGATCACCCGCGTCCGTTCGGGACGCGGGTTCCGCTATACGGATGCCTCGGGCCGCCCCGTCACGGACCCCGCGGAGAAGGAGCGCCTGCGGCGGCTCGTCATCCCGCCGGCCTGGCGGGACGTCTGGATCTGCCCCTGGCCCAACGGGCACCTCCAGGCCGTCGGCACCGACGCCGCGGGCAGGCGCCAGTACCTGTACCACCCGCGGTTCCGTGAACAGCAGGAGACGGCGAAGCACGAGCACGTCCTGGAGGTCGCCGCAGCGCTTCCCAAGGTGCGCGCACACGTGGCGGAGGATCTGGAGGGCCGCGGCCTCAGCCGCGCACGCGTCCTCGCCTGCGCCGCCCGCCTCCTCGACCTCGGCTTCTTCCGCATCGGCAACGAGTCCTACCGGCGGGACAACGGCACCTACGGACTGACGACCCTGCTCAAGGAGCACGTCTCCTGCCGGAGCGGCGAGGTCTGCGTCACGTATCCGGCGAAGTACTCCAAGACGCAGACGCGCGCCCTCGTCGACCCGCCCGCCTGCAAGGTGCTGCGCGCCCTGCTGCGCCGGAACACCGAGGGCCCGCGGCTGTTCACCTACTGGCAGGGCGGAGCCTGGCACGAGCTGCGCGCCGCCGAACTCAACGACTACCTGCGGGAGCGCGCGGGCACGGACATCACCGCGAAGGACTTCCGCGTCTGGCACGCCACCGTCCTCGCGGCGGTCGCCCTCGCGGTGTCGGTGCAGGTCGCCGACGAGTCCCGGACGGCGCGCAAACGCGCCGTCACCCGGGCGGTCCGCGAGGTCAGCGAGTACCTCGGCAACACGCCCGCGGTCTGCCGTGCCTCGTACATCAACCCGCGCGTCATCGAGCTCTTCGAGGAGGGCCGCACGATCGCCGAGGCCTTGGACCGGCTGGGGGACGGCGCCACGTTCGGCCGTCCGGCGACCCAAGGGGCCATTGAGGAGGCGGTACTGCGGCTGCTGACGTGAGATGGGCGGGAAGGCCAAAGGCCCGCCAAGGAGAAGCCCGACAAGGGGAGCAACGGCGACAAGGAGAGTGACCACACGCATGAGCGGTTCGGACGACCTGCCGGTCCTGCACACGCTGGAGGAGCTGGCCCGTCTCGTGGAACGCCACGAGGGTCTGTACGTGCGCTGGTCCCGCGGCCCCGCCACGGACCTCGGCAGGGTGATGAGCAGGGACGACCTGACGGGTGTCCGCATGCCGGGCCTCTCGGCCAACCCGCTCGGAGTCGAACCGTGGTGGGAGGACCGCCCCGTCGAGCTGTGGGTGGCCCGCCGCCTGCACGACTACTCGCATCTGCCGCGCGAGAAGGGCCCGGGCGTCCGCCCCTGGGTGCTGCTCGGCCACGAGGCCGCCCGCGGCCCCGACAACGAGCCGCTGGTCGACGACGTCGAGCCGAAGGCCTGGATCGACACGAGGATGATCGACGAGGCCCGCGAGAAGGTGGCCCGCGAGGCGGGCGGCTGGGGGCCTCTGCGGCGTACGAACGAAGTCGACGGCTGACCCGCACGACCGCGCCCCGCGGCAGGTGCCGCGGGGCGCGATCGTGGAGGGAGCGACCGGTCGGTGGTGGAGGACCGACCGGTCGGTCGTGGCCGGCCGGTCAGTCGTGACCGGCGCGGCTCATGCCCCTCCTGCCTTTACCGCCGGCCCTTCCGTGCGACGCCTCGGACTTGTCTCCCGCCCGGGCGGCCGCGCTGGCGGCCAGGGCGAGGAGGGCGGCCACGGCACCCGTGATGACGTTGCTCACGACGGTCCTCGTGGTGGTGGCGTCACCCGCGATGACCCAGGGCGCGACGATCGTCCAGACGCCCAGCGCGCACGCCGCCCACGCCATGCCGTGGGTGCGCTCGTAGGCCCGGCCGAAGCCGCCGCTCATCAGGAGCGCGTACGCGATGCCGACGATCAGATTGACCATCGACAGCCGCGTGAACTGGTTGAAGCCCGCGATCCAGGGAGAGGCGGCCAGATAGAGGCCGGTGAGGAAGGCCAGCGCGTCGATGGCCTGCACCTTGGGTGTGCTTGCCGCGCGCTCGGCACTCTCGTGACGGGCGCGCATGTCGACGATGTCGGGGTGCGTGTCCATGGAGGACGGCGCCCCGGACATGGGGGCGTGGGCTCCTGACATCGACGACGGGGCTCCGGACGGCATTCCGGACGGGGACCTGGGGGACGTTGTCACTGCGTCCACCTCCAACTAGGTGGTTCTTGGTGCGGACGGGGCCGGGGCCGTGCCTCAGCCCGAGGGTGCGGCACCGATGGCGCGCACGGTTTCGGTGATCTCGTCGTCCTGGCGCGGACTCACCGGGTTGCTGCCTCGGTCCATGGCGATGCACCTCCCTCTCGCGGGTGCCTGACTCTCAGACCGCACTCGGTTCGTACGTCCAGCGCAGCAGGGCGCCGAGTCCTCCTGCCGGGATGTCGTCGCTCACCTCCTCGAACGGGATGATCAGGACGTCGGCGGACGTGGCCGCCGCGGAACGCAGCAGCGCGTCGTCGGCGCGTACGGAGACGGGGGAGCCGTCGCCGAGCGCCTCGGCGTCCGTCCGGCGCACCGCCACCTGGTCCGGGTCGGCGCCCGCCCACATCTCGCGGTGCAGGTCGGGCCCGTCCGGCCGGACCAGGAGGGTGTCGATGCGGTGCTCGCGCGCGGCGTCCACCACGGCGGGCACGCCCTCCACGGCGTCGGTGGGCCGGTCGGTGCCGACGCGGCCCGCCCGGAAGCGGTCGAGCGCGTCGTCGACGCGCCGGTGCAGATGCTCCCGGCAGGCGTTCTCGATGGCCTCTTCCAGCGCGGCGGAGCCGGAACCGGCGGCGCGGCCACCGTGCTCCGTCTCGACCGTCACGGCGCGCACGGCCTCCGGCAGCTTGTCGCGCACGGCCGGCCGCTCGCGGGGGTCGCCCACCAGCACCACCAAGTCGGCGCCCGACTCCTCGTAGGCCGCCGCCAGCGCTTCGGCGATCTCCGCGGCGTTGCGCTCCCAGGTGTTCTCCACCTTGAGCTGGAAGTGCCGCTCGGACCAGTCGGAGGTGGCGGTGCGGTGCACCGGCCACTGCTCGCCCTCCACGTGCCCGGAGTCCTGCGGTCCTGCCGCGGCCCGCAGCTCGAAGTCGGCGCCGGTGCGGTCGATGTAGGCGACGAGACTCACCGGGTCCTGGCCGCACAGCTCCAGCAGGGGCGTGAGCCGCGGCAGCGGGGCCCAACAGGCGAACTCGCCCTGGGGGCGCCGGGACAGCCGGTGGCTCAGCACGATCTCGCCGCCGGTGGCGAAGACGACGCGGCCCGCCGGGTCCTCGGCGGGGGAGAGCGACGACAGGTTGTCGCGGACCGCCGCGACGGTGGCCTCGTCCGCACCCTCCTGCTCCAGGGTCCGGCATACCTCCCGTACCGACAGTTCACGGCGCTTGGCGCCCGACTCGTCCGCCTGACCGGGGTCGAAGTACACCGTCGCCCAGGGGCCGGGCCGGTCCAGGAGTGGTTGCAGAAAAGAAAGACGCATGGTGACTCGCTCCTTGTGGGCCGCGTTCCGCGACCGGCCCACGTTCGGGTTCGTCTGTTCAGTCGGTGGGCTCGTTCCCCTCTCGGCTCTGCGGGTCCCCTGGCGCAAAAGGGAGCAAACTTCCCTCTTGCTGCGAAGTCGGTGTCTTGCTGCGAAGTCGGTGCCAGGAGTCCATTTGAGGGGGCCGGCGTAGTGGGCTCACGTACGCGAGACGGGCCGCAATGTGGGGCTTGTCGCCGCGGCCGGCGGCGGAACCGTGCGTTCTTGCCCACCAGAATACGCGCCGAACCCGCGCGCCGCTTCAGGACTCATTTCCCTTGGGACACAGGCCCGTACGGGCCCTGCGACCGCTCGACGGGACCCGTACGCCGCGCCGTGGCAGCATGGAACGACCGGCCCATGTGAGCGGACGAACCGCACCGTGCCGCGCCGGTCGCACCATGCGAGGCAAGGGAGCGAAGGTCATGTCGAACCCGCAGCAGCCCGACCAACGGCGCAGCGACAAGGGCGCGGCAACGCCCCAGGACAGCGCCGAACTCAAGGCGCGACAGCCGGGCACCTCCCGCCGGGCCGGCGCGCACGCCCACGGAACGGACAAGGGCGGCAAGGGCGGCGGCCGCGGTGGCGGAACCCCGCCCGAGGAGCGCCCGAACCATCCGTGAGGCCTCCGTCGCCGCTCCCGGTGCTGCTCAGCCCTGACGAGGGGCTACGCGTGCCGTCACGGTGAGGATGCCGCCCTCGGGATCGCTGATGGTGATCGCCGGGGCCTCCCCGCCGTCGTCGCGGCGCACCACGGACCCGCCGTGGCGGAGCGCCGTACGCACCGTGGCCTCGGGGTCGGCGACCGTGAAGTGGACTTCCCAGCGGGGCAGGTCGGCCGGGTCGCGAGCCGCCTCGACGGCGCCGGAGCGGAGCCGGGCGAGCACCGTGCCCTCTTGGCTCAGGACGACTTCGTCGTTCTCGTAGTCGACGTCGCAGCAACCGGGCCGCCCGCAGGCCCAGTCGAGGACCTGGCCGTAGAAGATGGCGGCCTCGAAGGCGTCCGGTGAGCGCAGCCGCAGCCAGACGGGCGCCTGCGCGCGCCAGGAGTGCCAGTCGGAGACGAGCCGGCCCTCCCAGATGCCGAAGACGGCCCCGTCCCGGTCCGCCGCGAGCGCCCCGCGGCCCACCGGGAACCGGAGCGGCCCCACGGCGACGGTGGCGCAGCGCTCACGGATGCGCGCGGCCGTCTCGTCGGCGTCCTCGACCGCGAAGTAGGGCGTCCACGCGACGGGAACCCGCAGCGCGGAGGCGAGAGAACCGATGCCCGCGACGGGCTTGCCCTCGTGCACGGCGACGCGGAAGTCCTCGCCGAGCGGCGCGGGACGGAACGTCCAGCCGAAGACCGCCCCGTAGAAGGACTCGGCGGCCGTCAGGTCGTGCGTCAGCAGGGTGGCCCAGCAGGGTGCTCCGACGACCTCGCGGCTCGTCGTCGCGTGGGCGGCGGGGGTGGCTGATCTGTGGTGGGTCATCGCACTCAACATCCAGGTGGGGAGGGGTGCGGCAGCGGGCCGGTCCACCCGGGGCGCCGCTCTCGTGCGTTCTTGTCGTGCCGAGCCGCTGAACCGGTGCATATGCCCGGATTCCCGGCGCTTGCCATGCTACTCGGCATGGCAAGCGCCGGCCCGGGTGCGTCTGGTCCGGCACGGGGCGGTCCCGCCGCCGAACCCTGACCCCGCACCCTTGCGCCGGATGCTGCCCGTGTAGTCGGCTGGGCCGCATGGGGAAGAGAAGTGTTGCCGCAATGACCGCCGCGCTCGTCGCGGGGTCCCTTCTGACGGGCGTACCGCATGCGGGCGCGCAAGCCGCCGAGCCCGGCACCGGGAGTACGTCGCCGCGACCCGGGTCGCCTCCCGCGCTCGGGTTCGACCTCGACACCGTGACCATCCCGGAGTTACAGACGCGCATGGCGCGCGGCTCGCTGACCTCGTCGGCGCTGACCAGGGCCTACCTCCGGCGGATCGACGAGGTCGATCCCAGGATCCACTCGGTGCTGCGCACCAGCCCCACGGCCCTGCGCCAGGCGGCCGCCAGCGATGCCAGGCACCGGCGGGGCGAGACCCTCGGGCCGCTGGACGGCATCCCCGTCCTGCTCAAGGACAACGTGAACACCCGTGACATGCCGACGACGGCCGGATCGCTCGCCCTCGCCGGCGGACCGCCGAAGACGGACGCGGTGCTGGTGACCCGGTTGCGCAAGGCGGGGGCGGTGATCCTCGGCAAGACCAACCTGTCCGAATGGGCCAACTTCCGTGCCGCGAAGCCGACGTCGGGGTGGTCGGCGGTGGGCGGGCAGACCAACAACCCGTACGTACTCGACCGGAACCCGTGCGGTTCCTCATCCGGTTCCGCCGCCGCACTCGCCGCGTCGCTGTCGCAGGTGGCGATCGGCACCGAGACGGACGGCTCCATCGTGTGCCCGGCCGGGATGAACGGCGTCGTCGGCCACAAGCCCAGCCTCGGCCTGGTCAGCCAGTCGGGCGTGGTGCCGATCTCCGCCGAGCAGGACACGGCGGGGCCGATGGCGCGCAACGTCATAGACACCGCGCTCACGTTCTCGGTACTGAGCGGGGGCGGGGGCCGTCGCGCGGAGAGCGACCGCGCGGCCGGTCCGCACGACGGGCAAATCGCTCCGCACGGCAAGCCGACCGGCCTGCGCGGCAAGCGGATCGGCCTGTGGCGGCTGCCGTCGCTCGGCCCCGACGTGGACGCGGTGATGAGCCGTACGGCGAAGAAGCTGCGCGAGGCCGGAGCCGAGGTCGTCGAGGTGACACCGCCCTACCAGGCGCGGCTCGCCGAACTCGAATTCCCCGCCCTCCTCAGCGAGTTCCACCGGGACATCGACGCCTACCTCGGCACGCGCGAAGGCCCCCGGAACCTCGCCGAGCTGATCGAGTTCAACCGCTCCCACCCCGCGGAACAGACCTGCTTCGCCGGCCAGGAACTGTTCGAGCAGGCCCTCGCGGCACCGCCCACCACCGACCCCGGGTACCGGGCGATGCGGGCCGAGTTGAAGGACCTCTCCCGGCGTTCCCTCGACGAGACCATGGCCACCCACCGCCTGGACGCCATCGCCGCACCCACGAACCCGCCCGCCTGGACGACCGACTGCGCGCGCGGCGACAACGACGTCATCCCGTCCTCCACCCCCGCGGCCGTCGCCGGATACCCGTCCCTCTCGGTGCCCGCGGGTTCGGTCGGCGAGCTGCCGGTGGGCGTGCTCCTGATGGCCGGCGACCACGAGGACACCGAGCTGCTGGCACTGGGAGCCGCCGTGGAGCACCGCCTGAACGCCTGGCGGGCACCGCGCTACCTGCCGACGGCGGAGACCGGCACACCGCCCGGCGTACAGCCCCGCGGCTAGGGGCTGCCCCCGGCGTGTGGGCGGCACGGCCGTGTCGGCGTGCGCTTTGATCGGTGCGTCAGCCTGCAGGGGCCGGTCGTGCCGTGCCCGCCCGGAGAGGAACGCCATGGATCAGCCGGTGTCAGGACGCCCCGCCTCGGGAGAGCCCGAGCAGCCGGCGCTGTTCGGATGGCCGGACGAACCTCCGGCACCGCCGGCGCAGGGGACGTTCAGGGACAGCCCGCAGGCGCGCCGGCTGCTCGATGTGCGCGAGGTCTACGCCGAGCCGGCCGCCCTCGACTCGCCGCGCGGCCGGCAGATCATGGCCCGGCTGCCGGGGGTGCGCGTGACCGAGGTGGACAGCCACTGGCGCATCCCCTCCCTGCACGGGAACGACGGCAACGTCGCCCGGTGGGTCCGCGTCAAGACCGAGACGCTCGTCCTCGGCGTCAAGCGGCAGCTCGTGACCCGCCCCAACGGCAGATCGGCCGACTGGATCGCGCCGGGGCCCTCCAACGGCTGCGCGATGGCCTGCGCCTACTGCTACGTCCCCCGCCGCAAGGGTTACGCCAACCCCATCACCCTCTACACCAACATCGAGGCGGTCGTGGCCCACATCCGGCGCCACGTACGGGCCCAGGGCCCCAAGACGACGCCCAATCAGTGCGATCCGCAGGCGTGGGTCTACGACATCGGCGAGAACGGCGACTGCTCCGTCGACGCCCTGGTCTGCGACAACACCGCCGATCTGGTCGCCGCGTTCCGGGGCATGCCGACGGCGAAGGCCTCCTTCGCGACCAAGTTCGTCAACCCCGACCTGCTCGCACTCGACCCCCGGGGGCGGACCCGCGTGCGCTTCTCGGTCATGCCCGCCGACGACGCCCGGCTGCTGGACATCCGCACCAGCCCGGTCGCCGAGCGGATCGCCGCGGCCGCCGACTTCCTCGACGCCGGTTACGAGGTCCACTTCAACCTCTCACCCGTCGTCCTGCGCCCGGATTGGGAGCGGGACTGGGCCGGGCTGCTCACCCACCTCGACGACGTGCTGCCCGCCCGTGTGAAGGAGCAGGCGGCGGCCGAGGTCATCATGCTGACGCACAACCAGGCGCTCCACGAGGTCAACCTGGGATGGCACCCCCGCGCCGAGGAGGTGCTGTGGCAGCCGGACATCCAGGAGACCAAGCGTTCACAGAACGGCGCTCTGAACGTCCGCTACTCCCTGGACGTCAAACAGCGTTCCCTGGCGCGCCTCAGGGAACTGCTGGCGGCGCGCGCCCCGTGGCTGCGCGTCCGGTATGCCTTCTGACACGACCCCCGCGCCACCACCGAAAATGGTGGCGGAAAATATGGGCGTCGCACAGACCAACCGACCAGAAGGGAAGTCATGAGTACCGAGACGCTGGAGTTCCAGGCCGAGGCGCGGCAGTTGCTGGAACTGATGGTCCACTCGATCTACTCGAACAAGGACATCTTCCTTCGCGAACTCATCTCCAACGCCTCCGATGCCCTGGACAAGCGGCGCCTGGCCGGCCTGCAGGACGACAGCCTCAAGACGGACGACCCGCACATCGAGATCGAGGCCGACACCGAGGCCCGCACGCTGACCGTGCGGGACAACGGCATCGGCATGACGCGCGACGAGGTCGTGGGGCTGATCGGCACCATCGCCAAGTCCGGCACCGCCGAGACGCTGCGCCGGCTCAAGGAGAACAGGGGGAAGGAAGGTGGCAAGGAGAGCACGGAAACGGCCGAGCTGATCGGTCAGTTCGGCGTCGGCTTCTACTCCGTGTTCATGGTCGCCGACAAGGTCACCCTGGTCACCCGCAAGGCCGGTGAGCCGACCGGGGTGCGCTGGGAGTCGGACGGCGACGGCACGTACACGATCGAGACCGTCGAGGACGCCCCGGAGGGCACGTCGGTCCACGTGCACCTGCGGCCCGCCGACGAGGAGGACGCGCTCTACGACTACACCGATGAAGGCAAGATCCGGGAGATCGTCAAGCGGTACTCGGACTTCATCTCCTTCCCCGTACGGATGGGGGAGACCACCCTCAACTCGATGAAGGCGCTCTGGGCCCGCCCGCGCTCCGAGGTGAGCGAGGAGGAGTACCGGGAGTTCTACCGGCACATCAGCCACGACTGGACGGACCCGCTCGACATCATCCAGATGCGGGCCGAGGGCACCTTCGAGTACGAGGCACTGCTCTTCCTGCCGTCGCGGGCCCCGCACGACCTCTACCAGCGCGACTCCCGCCACGGCCTCCAGCTGTACGTCAAGCGGGTGTTCATCCTGGACGACAGCCGCGAGCTGCTCCCCGATCACCTGCGCTTCGTCAAGGGCGTCGTGGACGCCGCCGACCTGTCGCTGAACATCTCCCGCGAGATCCTCCAGCAGGACCGGCACATCCAGCTCATCCGCCGCCGCCTCGCGAAGAAGATCCTGGCGTCCATCAAGGACCTGATGAGCAAGGACGCCGAGAAGTACCGCACCTTCTGGCGCGAGTTCGGGCCCGCCGTCAAGGAGGGGCTCCTCGACCGGACGGAGGACCACAAGGCGATTCTCGACATCGCGTCCTTCGCGTCCACCGCCGGCGAGGAGCCCACCACCCTGGCCGACTACCTCGGCCGGATGCCGGAGGGCCAGGACAAGATCTACTTCATGACCGGCGACAGCCGCGCGCAGATCGAGAACTCCCCGCACATGGAGGCCTTCCGGGCCAAGGGGTACGAGGTCCTGCTGCTCACCGACCCGGTGGACGAGATCTGGGTCGAGGCGGTCCGCGACCACGACGGCAAGGAGTTCCAGTCCATCGCCCGCGGCGCGGTGGACCTGCCCTCCGAGGAGGAGCCGTCGGCGGAGGAGGCCGGGGAGTACGCGGCCGTGCTGGCCTGGCTCAACGAGACGCTCGACGACGTCAAGGAGGTGCGCCTGACGACCCGGCTCACCAGCTCACCGGCGTGCCTGGTCAGCGACACGGACGGCCTCACGCCGGCGCTGGAGAAGATGTACAAGGCGATGGGCCAGGAGCTTCCGCCGGTCAAGCGCATCCTGGAGCTGAACCCGAAGCACCCGCTGGTCAGCGCGGTCAGGACGGCGCATGACGAGCGGCCCGACGACCCGGAGCTGAGCGGCACGGCCGAGCTGCTGTACGGCACCGCGCTGCTCGCCGAAGGCGGCGACCTGGCCGACCCGGCACGCTTCGCCGCCCTGCTGGCAGACCGCCTCAGCAAGACGGTCTGAGCCCGGCGCCTACGTCTTGTGGCGACGGCTGCCGCGCGTACGGAGTGTCGCGCGGCAGCCGGGGCGGAAAATCAGCGCCAGGCCTGGCGCTCCTGGCTCCGGGGGTCGTCGACCTCGGTCCACTCGGCGTCGATGCGCATCGTGGCCCGGCGCTCGTCGTCGTACGGGTCCCAGCCCGGGTCGCCGGTCCTGGCGAACCGGACCCATGCCTCGTGCATGCGGGCGGCGAGCCCCGCCGGGGGCTCGTCGGGGCCGAGCAGCCCGGTGGGCCCGTGCAGCCGCGGAAGGTGGGCGACGTCGAAGACGAAGGGCAGCTCGACCGCGTGGGTGGCGCCGAGTTTTCCGTTCAGGGCGTGGGAGCGCCAGGCGAACTCGTAGGCGTAGGTGGTGCCGGACCCGGGGTGGGCGGCGTGTGCGCCGGCCAGGGCCCAGCTGCCCGCGCCGAACAGCGCGTCGCCCATGATGGCGGAGCGCAGCTCACCGCAGGACGCGCCGGGCCGTGCCTTCCGGTACGCCTCGACGAGCCGTACCGGCTCCGGGTGCGAGCGCGCCGCGGCGTCGTCGACGTCACCGCTGGTCGAGGCCGCGTACTGGCCCACAGGAACCAGATAGAGGTTCCCTTCCTCGGCGTTGGTCCCGATGACCAGGTCGACGTCCTTGCCGAGGCCGGCGGCGACGGCTTCGGCGGGCTGCGTGTCGAGTACCAGACTGAAGGGGCTGAGTCCGATCAGCGGATCGTGGTGCGTATCGGTCCGCAGGTCGATGCCCGAGAGCCGGGAGGCGGCTTCGACCAGGCGGTCGTCGGAGATGTCCGCGAAGGCGTCGGCGTGGGGCTCGACGCCCAGGGCAGCGGCGGCCGCCCGGGCGACGCGGGCGCCCTGCTCGGTGGTGAACGCTCCCAGGCCGCTGCCGCTCTGGACGATCGCCCGGCGGAAGAGGCCCACGGCTTCAGGAGCGGCGAGCACACCGCCGACGACGGTCGCTCCGGCAGACTGGCCGAAGAGGGTCACGTTGCGCGGGTCGCCGCCGAAGACGGCGATGTTCTCCTGGACCCAGCGCAGGGCGGCGACGACGTCGAGCAGGCCGCGGTTGGCGGGCGCGCCGGGCAGATCGAGGAACCCGGCGATGCCGAGCCGGTGGTTGAGGGTGACGAGGACGACGCCGTCGCGGGCGAAGGCCGAGCCGTCGTACAGCGCGGACCGCGTCGATCCGGCGACGAATCCGCCGCCGTGGACGAACACCATGACAGGCAGGTCGCCGACAGACAGCTCACCGGCGCGGGCGGAGGGTGTCCAGACGTTGACGGTGAGGTAGTCCTCGCCGCGGCTCCAACCGGTGCCGAAGTAGGGGGACATGTCGATGTCGCCGAGTACGCGCTCGGCCTGCGGCGCGGTGGGTCCCAGCACGGTGGCGTCCCGTACGCCGTGCCACGGCTCGTGCGGGCGGGGCGGCGCGAACCGGCCGGCGCCGCGGGGCGGGGCGGCGTAGGGGATGTTGAGGAAAGCGGCTGCGTCGCCCCGGCGCAGGCCGCGGACGGCTCCTTGCGCCGTGGTCACGACGGGGTCGGGGTGGTGGCTCATGTCTCGTGTCTCTCCGCCGGTCTCAGACCTGCTGGGTGTACGGGGTGAAGGGCGCCCAGCCCCTGATGGCGAACTTCGCGCCCTCGCGCGCCACTTCGGCGGCGCCGTGGCCGCCCAGATGCGCGGGGATCACGAGCGCGTTGTGGTCCGCCGCCCAGCCGAGGACCTTGCGGCGGGTGGCGCGGGCACCGGCGGGGTCCTCGCAGAAGCAGCTGTTGGCGTCGGGTTCGAGGATCTGCACGGGGCTGTGCAGCATGTCCCCGACGAACACCGCGCGGTCCGTCCCGGAGGCGAGGGTCAGCACGGAGGAGCCGGGGGTGTGTCCGGGAGCCGCGTCGAGCCGCAGGTCGGCGTCGATCCGGTGGCTCTTCTCCCACAGCAACGTCCGGCCGGCCCGGTGCACCGGGGCCACGCTGTCCTCGAAGACGTTCTGATTGCCGCGGCCGAGCACCGGCTTGTGGTTGTTCTCGGGATTCCAGAAGTCGAAGTCGTCCTTCGGCATCAGATAGGTGGCGTTGGGAAAAGTGGGGACCCACTGCCGGTCGTCCAGATACGTGTTCCAGCCGACGTGATCGATGTGGAGATGGGTGTTGATCACGATGTCCACGTCCTCGGGCGCGACGCCGGCACGCGCGAGATTGGCCAGGAAATCTGTTTCGAGGCGGTTCCAGACCGGCGCGTACGGACGGTCCTTGTGGTTGCCCACGCCGGTGTCGACGAGGATGGTCCTGCCTCCGCTGCGCAGCAGCCAGGTCTGGATCGCGGAGTTGACGACATTGGTCTCGGAATCGACGAAATGCGGGGCCAGCCAGGAGGCGCCGTCATTCCACAGTTCCTTCGGGCTTTCGGGGAAAAAGGTGTCGGGCGTCATTTCGACGGGGCCGAAGTACTCCCGTACGCGTGTGATGGTGACGTTGCCGAGCGTTATGTGTTCCATGGGGTGTCCTCGGGAGAGTGGAGGTGTTCCGAGACCGTACGAGCGGCCGTGACGCCCGCGGTATCCGTCACGTGACTGCACTTGGGCGCAGGGCCCGGGCGGCTAGGGTGCGGTCATGGCAGCGGAGCTGGAGTCGGCCCCGGATTCGGTTTCGGATTCGGGGCAGCTGATCGTCGGCCGGGACGCGGAATCGGCACGCCTCTTCCGTGCGGTGGACTCGGTGTCGGCCGACCCGGTGCTGATGCTGGTCGGCGATGTGGGCACGGGCAAGAGCGCGCTGCTGGAGCGCGCGGTGCGCCGGGCCGAAGCCGGCGGGGCCCGCGTACTGCGGGCACAGGGGAGCGAGTCGGAGTCGAACCTGGCGTTCTCCGCACTGCATCAACTGCTGCGGCCGGTGCCCGCCGAGGTGGACGGGCTGCCGGAGAGACAGCGTGCCGCGCTGCGAGGCGCCTTCGGCGAGGGACCGGCCGCGTCGGAGCCCGATCTCATGCTCGTCGGGGTCGCCGTCCTGAACCTGCTGTCAGGGCTGGGGGACCGCCATCCGGTGCTCGTGACGCTGGACGACGCGCAGTGGTGCGATCGTGCCTCGCTGGACGCACTGGCCTTCGTCGCCAGACGGTTGGCAGGCGAACCGGTCACCATGCTGATCGGGGCCCGTAGCGGCGATCACCTCCCGGGATTCGACGGTCATGTGCCGACGCTGCCCCTGGGACCGCTCGACCGCACCGCGGCCGGCCGACTGCTGGACCTGCGGCCGAAGAGCCCCACCGGCCACACCCGTTCGCGCATCCTCGACCAGGCGGCCGGCAACCCACTGGCCCTGGTGGAACTGGCGAGGACAGCCGCGGCCCACGCCACGGCCGCGGCCCACGCCACGCCCACGACTCACGCCACGCCCACGACTCACGTCACGGCCGCGGGTCTGCCGTCCGCAGGCCCGCTCCCACTCACCGATCACCTGGAGCGGGTCTTCACCGCCCGCCTGAGCGGCCTCCCCGCCGCCACCGTTCGGGCCCTGCTGCTCCTGGCCGCCATGGACAGCGCCGACTCCACGGTCGCGGTCTCCGCGGGACTGCCGCGCCCCGAGGACGCTGCCTGGCCGCCGGCCCGGCAGGCCGGTCTGGTCCGGCGGGTCGGCCAGGACGTCCGGTTCAGCCACCCGCTGGCCCGGTCCGCCGTGTACCACGCGGCATCCGCGGCCGCCCGGCGCGAGGCCCACCTGGCCCTCGCCGAGCTGCTGCGGGGTGAACCGGACCGGCGTGCCTGGCACCTCGCCGCCGCCTGCTCCCACCCGGACGCGGCCGTGGCGGCGGAGCTGGAGCGGACCGCCGACCGGGCCCGCCGCCGCGGCGGCCACGCGGCGGCGGCCCACGCCCTGCGGCGCGCCGCGGAACTCGCGCCGCGACGCGAGGACAGCGCACGGCTGCTGGTCGAAGCCGCCGCGGCAGCCGCGTACACCGGGGACATCGCCTGGGTCGAGGAGTTGGTCGCCGCGGCACGCACCCGCACGGAGGACGCGGCCCTGCTGGCCTCCGCCACCGTGCAGGCCGGACGGCTTGCGGTCCTGACCGTGCGCCACACCATGGTCTTCTCCCGGCTGACCGAGGCGGCCGAGCAGCTGAGGGCATCCCAGCCGGCGGCCGCTCTCGACCTCGTGGCCGGCGCCGCCGTGGTCCGCTTCTACTCCGGAGAGGACACCCAGCGCCGCCGCATCCACGACATCCTGCGGCGCCTTCCCGCGAACGCCTCACCCGCAGGCCTGCGCACCTGGGCGGAGGCAGTGTCGGACCCCTTCGCGACCCGCCCCCAACTCCTCGCCCTGCTCCCGCAGTTGCTCGCAGAGGCAGCAGCCCGACCGGAACGGCTCACCGCCGTCGGGATCATGGCGTGGCTCCTGGACGAGACCCCACGGGCCGTCCGCGCCTTCGACGAGGCCTTCGACCGCTGGCAAGCGCGGGGAACGCTGCCCGAGGGGCTGGGCGGCGCGGTCGCCTGGGCCTATGTGGAGCGAGGGCGGTGGCAACAGGCACGCGAGGCCTGCGCCCACACCACCGCGGTCGGCCGGGCGACCGGCCTCGACCACGCCGTGGCGTGCGCGGCCGCCGTGGACGCCACCCTGCTGGCCTTCCAGGGCGACACGCCCGCCGCCCGAACTCGCGCGGAAGACGCGCTCACCCTGATCGACCCGCTGGAAAGCCGCTCGGTCGCCGTCTACGCCCGTCGCGCGCTCGGCGCCGCTGCAGCCGCGGAAGGCGCCCACGAGACCGCGTACGACCAACTCCGCGCAGTCTTCACGGCAGACGGCGAGCCCGTGCACTACCACGCCTCCTACCCGGCCCTCGCGGACCTGGCGGCCGCCGCGGTGCGCTGCGGCCGCCACGAGGAGGCCGCCGCGATCGTCGAGCACGCGGCAGCCGTACTCGCCGACAACGCCTCACCTCGTCTGCGGGCGCTGATCAGCCGTGCCCGTGGCCTGCTGGCGGCCCCCGAGGACGCCGAGCCGCACTTCCGGGCGGCTCTCGCGGACCCGGTGCTGCGGTACTGGCCCTTCGAACGCGCACAGACCCTGCTCGACCTCGCCGAGTGGCTGCGGCGCCGCCGGCGCGTCGCGGAGGCGCGCGGACCCCTCACCGAGGCCCTGGAGACCTTCCGCCGCCTGAGCGCACGCCCGTGGACCGAGCGCGCCCGTGCCGAATCGCGCGCCGCCGGCCTCGACGTCACGGACACGCCCCCCGACGCACTCGCCGAACTCTCCCCGCAACAGCGGGAGACAGTCCGGCTCGCCGCCCGCGGACTGACCAACCGCGAGATCGGCGAAAAGCTCTTCCTCTCCCCGCGCACGGTCAGCTCACACCTCTACCGCAGCTTCCCCAGACTGGGCATCACTGCCCGCTCCCAGCTGCGCGACCTCGTCGAACAAGAGGAACGACGCCGCTCGCCGGACGCCTCGTTGTAAGCGGGGCGTCCCCGCCACAAGCCCCGGCGTCTGTATGCCGACCGGGGCTACGACTTCGACAAGTACTGCCGCCTGCTGTGGAAACGAGGCATCAAAACGCTGATCGCCCGACGCGGAGTCGCTCACGGCTGGGCAAGGTGCGCTGGGTGGTCGAGCGTGCCTTTGCCTGGCTGCACCAGTTAAAACGGCTCCGCACCCGCTACGAGCGACGCGCCGATCTCCACCAGGGCCTGCTCGAACTGGCCTGCGGCCTCATATGCCTGCGCCGCCTGCGCACCTCATCCTGAAGCGATCAGATGGTGACGCTGAACCACCCCGGTCGCACCTCGGTCAGAAGCGGTTGCAGGGACCGCACGGCGGTCCGCAGGTCCTGATCCGCGAGATCAAGAGGCTCGGGCAAGCTCAGCCCGTACCGGCGCAGCCGCCAGTGGTCGAAGATTTCGCTCCCGTCGGGTGCGAAATCGACATCGACCTCGGTGCCGTTGTCGCTGACGAAGCGGCACCCGGCCCCATGAACCGTGTAGGAGTAGGTGCCGACCTGCCCACTCCGGTTGATGATCCGGTGCGAACGGACCACGCCGAGGACATCCGCGAGTCGCTCAAGCGAGGGGACCGCCGCCCTCATAGCCTCGTCAACCGCGTGCAGAGCGTCGACGTAACCAAGCACGAGCCCCCGTGCATCCCCAACCCGTTCCATACGGCGTCATCCCCCTGAGCCCGTGGCTGAAGGGGATCGTTCCATGGGCCGCAAGCGTCTCCGCAAGAGGGGAGGGAAACGCGTTTTGTTCGTCGAACAGTTCCCCTCGCTGGAGGCAGTGGAAGAGCTGGCCGATCATGCGGTTGAACAGATGCCGCTGGGCCTGGGCATGCCAGTCACCGCGCTCGCGCCGTCGGCGGTAGTGGGCGTTCGCGCCCGGCGAGGCCTTCAACGAGGCGAAGGCCCACAGGTGCCCGGCATGGCTGAGCCGGTCGTTCTTGACTCTGCGGCGTCCGACGTGGTGCTTCTTGCCGGAGGCGCGGGTAATGGGTGCCGAGCCCGCGTAGGCCTTCAGCCCTCGCGCATCGGCGAACCGATCGCGGTCGTCCCAGACGCCGGCCTCGTCCCAGGCGGCCAGACGCCTCCAGCACGTCATCCCCGAGCCGAAGCGCAGCTCTTGGGGCAGGTACTCCCACTGGTTGCTGGTGTGCAGTACGAGTACGAACAGGATCGATCCCGCACAAGGCCTGCCGGTCCGGGACCCGCGGTCTGCCCTCGGCCAGCTTCGGACCCGGCGCGGGCAGCAATGGCTCGATTTGCCACCACAGTTCGTCCGAGACGATCCACGGCCGCGACTCCCTCTTTCCTGCGACTTTCCTACGACCAGACCAATGAGCAACCAAGCCGTTGATCATGCGGCTTTTCGCTTGGGAGGTCGTTGGTCTGGCTGTAGGAACACCTCAGTCGCGGCCTTGGATTGTGTCGGGCGATCCTGCGTGGTTCCTCTGCCGTGGTGCCGGTGTTCGGAGGCTGACCCGAAGGAGTCGAGGGCCTAAGCCGACCTGCGCCCCCATGAGAAACTGCCACCAGAGCTTTTGACCCAAATGCTTCCCAAGTCGGAACTTGAAAATACCATCCCAATGACGTCACCCATCTCGTCAACCTCCTCTTCGATCGACTCGATTCCGCAGCCGGAGGCGCATGTTTCCACGACTTTAAAGGAGTAATCGCTTGATGGCCAAAAATATTCGGGCGCCTCGAAGTTTTGTAGTGTGTCTACGCGAAGGGTCCAATCAGTCCAGTCTGTGAAGATTATTCCGCTCCTGTCACTGAACTTGAATGCGAGCGCTACGGATTCTCCATCGGAATGAAGAAGTTCATGCACCTCGCAAATTCTCTCCTTCTTCAATCTGTTGAGAAGGTCTGAAGTCGACATCTTTGTGCACCTCCATGGTTGAGGAACGGTGTAATGATAGCGGCGGGGTGGGAATCTACTGCCCACCCCGCCGCGCTGAACTTTCAGCCCAGCATATCCTTTGCTCCCTCATGCCACTTGTTCGGCCCGTCGAGGGGGAACATGCTGACGAACTCTCCGTCACCCTTGGTGATGAGCAGATCGTTGCCCTTTTGGTAGAACCAGTAGTTATCGGCTCCGCCCTGCCCGGGGCGGTAAGGGCCTTGCCTTACTGAGTCAGGCCTACCACGGACTTCCTGAATTCGTTCTCCGTACCACTGTCGCGCACTGGCGTCCCCGGGGCTCTTCCCGTAGTCAGTTGCGTGCTTTCCCCACTTTTTGCCCAACTGCTTTCCGTCTGCGCCTGAGAGCGGCGGACCAGGTACTTCCTTGGGAGTCCCCTTCGGAGCCTTCTTCGCACCCTGCTTCGGTCCTTCCTTCGCTGCTCCCTTGAGGATCTTCTTACCCATCCCGCGGACGAGCCCGGTGATCCCCGCCATCATGCTGCCGACCTCAATGGCGGCGGCACCCGCGTCGTTGGCCTTGTTGTCGCCGTCGAGCCCGTGCCCCTTGACGAAGTCGTCCCACGCATCACGGGCAGGGCTGCAGTCGCCGAAGATCCAGCAGGAGGGGTGGAGCTTGGCGCCTAGATCGAGCGTGTCGCTGAGGACATTGCCGCCGCCCCGGATCGCTCCCTTGCCGAAGTCCTTGAAGCTTCCCTGGGCCCGAGGGTCGGCCGGCTCCACGTTTGTGTGGCAACCGGGTTTGTAGGCGGGGTAGGTAGCGCCGCAGTCGGTTCCACCGCCACCGCTACTGCCGTAGGTGCTGCCTCCCCCTCCGTAGTTGGCGCTGCCCATGGTGCTCATGCCGCCGGAGCCGCCGCCTCCTCCGCCGCCACCGAATATTGAGTTGATGATGGGGATGACGATGACCGAGACAATGATGAGGCCGATGAGGCCACCGAGGAATTTGCCGTCGGGGTCGGAGAAAGCGACGGGATTGTTGTTGCTGTAGGCGTAGCCGTTGATCTGCTGCGGGTCCTTGAGGTCCGCGATGGGGTCGACGCTGATGAACCGTCCGGTGGACGCGTCGTAATCGCGGGCCCCGAGGTGGGTCAGACCGGTGGGGTCCTGAGTGCCGTTGACGAATCCCTTGTCACCGGCCCACAGCTTGGAGGCGGTGCCACGTTGTTCTCCGAAGGGAGTCATGTGGCGACGGGTTACCGTCTGCGTGGAGGCGTTGATCTGGAGGCTTGCTGTGCCGTTGTGGTCGCTGGTTACCCAGGTCAGCGCGGACGGGGTGCGCACGGCGACGATCTTGCCGCCGTGGCTGTAGTAGCGGGTTGCCTCGACCTTGCCGGTGGCTTTGGGCAGGCGGAGTTCGGTCTCTGCCAGGTAGAGAGTGGTGCCGGTCTTGTCGCGCCGGATGAGACGGTTCCCGTCGGCGCCGTTGAGGAACTCGGTGGTGCTGTCGTCGGCTTCGGTGACCTTGGTCAGGCTGCCTTCGGTGTTCCAGTCCAGGGTTTGCTTCTTGCCGTCGAGGGTGCGCGTCTCCGTGTTTCCGGCGGCGTCGTAGGTGTACCGGTTGGTAGTCGTGTTACCGCCGGTCTTCGTCTCGGTGGACGCGACGGCGTGGGGACGGGGCTGGTCGGCGGTCTTGTACGTGTAGGTGGAGGTCGCCGCCCCTTCAGGAGCGAGGTGGTCGGTGGCTGTCTCGCGGTTGCCGGCGCTGTCATAGGTGAACGACTGCCAGTACGGGGCCGGGCCGCCGGTGTTGCTCTTGGTGGGTTCGGTGGAGCAGGGGCCGGTCGCGGTCCACGCTTCCTTCAGGCGGCGGTGGCCGTCGTAGCGGAAGCACTGCTTGTCGCTGGAACCGGTTGCCTTGTCTTCGACTTGGATCGGGTTGCCGGCCGGGTCGTACTGGTAGAAGACGTCGGAGTCGGTGCCCGGGTTGGACTCGGACTTGACGGTCTGTCGGGCCAGTCGCTTGGTGCCGTCCTCGTACGAGGTGTTGATCTCTGTCCACTTGGCGGTGGAGGAGGTGCCGAGCGTGGTGCGGATCTGTTCACCGGCGGGCAGGTAGTCGGTGTTCTGAACGATTCCGGTCAGGCCCTTGAGGGTGTCAGGCATCCGTTGTGCGGTGTAGCCGTAGTCCAGGACTTCGGCGTCGAGCCCGCCCATCGCGGGGATGGTGCGCTTTTGGAGGGTGCCGTCGAGGTTATAGGCGTTGCTGATGGTGAAGGTGCCGGTTCCGGCGAGCGCGCCCTCACTCTTGGGGATCGTGTACTGCTCCTTGAGAGGGCGGTACAGCTTGTCGTAGGAGGCGCTGGTGGTGGCGTAGACGTCACCACCCTTGCCGCCGACATAGCGGATCGCCGACGTCAGGTGTCCCTTGGCGATGGAGTCGTACGTCCAGCGGGCCAGGTACTTGGAATCGTCCGGGGTGGGTTTGCCCCCGATGATGGGCACCGCACCGTCCAGTCGGCCGGCGGGCCGCCCTATCAGGTCGTACGTGAAGCCGAGGGTCTTCCCGCGGGCGTCGGTGGTGGACTCGACCTGATCGAGGTCGTTGTATGTCGTCTTGCTGTGGCCGGAGTCGGGGTCGTAGATGTCGGTCTTGCGGCCCAAGAAGTCGTAGGCGTACTTCCAGGCGTTGCCGTCGTCATCGGTGACCTTGGTCAGCCGGTCGGCGTGGTCGTAGCTGTAGTCGATCTTGGTGGACGAGCTCCCGGCGGAACTGCCCTCGTGCTCCAGCTTCTGGACCACGCGGCCGCGCGCGTCGGCGGTCTCGGTGACCGCCGAGGCCCCAGTGGGGGGTTCGACGATGGTGGAATTGCCCTTGTAGGTGGTCTTGGTGCGGGAGAACTCCTTGCCGAGGGCGAGGGTCTTCTCCGTGATCGGGCGGCCGGCACCGTCGTAGGTGGTCTCGGTGCCGGCGGGCGGAGCCGTCAGGAGGGTGGCTAGCTTGCTCTCGGGTGCGGTGGTGTCGATGTAGTCGGCCGATGTGGCGACTGTGAGGCCTCGCGTGTCGTACTTCGTCTCCGTGATCACGCGGCCGGTGCCGGTCGCCGCCGGAACCTGGCTCTGGCGGGGACGCAGCAACGCGTCGTAGATGGCGTACGAGGTCTGGTACGTACTGCCGTCGTTGTTAAGGGACTTGGTGGCCACCCATGAAGCGGCAGTGTTCTGGACCCTGTACTCGAACTTCTTGCTGGGGGTCTTGCCCGCGGCGCGGTCCCGGTCGGCGAGCCAGACATCGGTGAGTCGGCCCAGACCGTCGTAGTCCAGCTCGGTGCGATTGCCGTTCGGGTCCGTACTGGCGACGTTCACACCCCAGTCGGGATTGAGGTCCGTGGTGACCGTGTGGTCGAGGGCATTCTTCTCGACCGTCTTGGTCAGCGGGCCACCGACGGCCGGGGTGTACTCGGTGTGCTTGGTGCGGGTGCCATGCGTGTCATAGATGTCCGTGGGCCGCCCGAGAGCGTCATACTTGGCGGTACTGACGGTCTGGAGCTTGGCTGTGCCGTCGGCGCTGTAGTCGACAACGCGCTCGGTGCGGGTGGCGTCGCCCTTGGTGGGTGCCTTGCCCCATGCCTGGTCGTCGTATGAGATACGGGCTTCCGAGATGACGTCCGTGGTCTTGGGATCGCCGGTGCGCCGGGGAGTCGCGTCACAGCCGACCGAGACCTTCTCCTCCCGCTTGGGCAGCGAAAGGATCCACTCCTTGGTGTTGGGGACGTACTCGGTGACGGTGCAGTCCTTCTCACCACCCGCATCGGTCTCCACCTTGAGCGTCAGGCCGCTGGTGGGGTCATAACTGGTTTTCTTGGTGTGGGTCATCTCCGCTGCGCCGGGTATGGCGGTGCGGGTTACAGCGGTGGCATTGCGAACCATGTAGGCGTTGACGGTGCCGTAAGAGTGCTTGTCGGTCGCCGTTGTCCGGTACCAGGGGGTGTTGATGGTTCCGGATATCTCGGCGCCGTCGACGCCGTTGTACGTGATCTGCTCCCGCACCTGGCCGGCGAACTGTTCAGAGTCCGTTTTGGCCGTGTTCTTGGAGTCGGTGACCGTTTCCTTGCGCGCGGTGCCGTCGGACTGTTTGTCGCCGTCCATGCCACGGTAGTAGAGGGCAGTGGTCTTGGACCGGGTACCGGACGCCTCACCGGTGGTGGTGGTGACCTTCTGGTAGCCGCGCCAGATTCCCCAGGTGCGGTACTTGGCAGGGGTGATGGGTGATTCGTCGTCGTAGGCCCAGGCGCCACCGCCGGTGTAGCTGTAGTCCGTCTGCTTCAGTGGTGCGCCACCGGTCGGGTCCGACTCGGTGACCTGCGTGACGACGTACTTGTGGAACCAGTCGGTGCGTGGCTTGGGATCGGTGCCCGGTGTCGGGTTGGACGGCGGTATCCACTTCACCGGGAAGCAGCGCCTGGTGTTGTCGTCGAGCTTGGCCGGGATGCTGGAGTCGGCGACGCAGTCTTCTTTGGAGTAGTTGACCGTCAGGACCGAACCGGTCTCCGACGTGACGGTGCGCACGCGCCACTTGATGTACGGGGCGACACTGTCACCGGTCTTGTCGACGCGGTTGTGCAACTGGACGCCGCTGAACTTGACCGCGGGCAGCGAGACATCGGTGCCCGACTTTCCGGTGTGCTGGATGGACTTCAGCCACAAACCGGCATCCGAACCATCTCCGGGGTCGGGGAAAGACTGCTCCAAGTGCCAGTTGTTGACGTCCCGGTAGTCGGTGTCGGCCCCGGACCCGCTCCCCTTGTAGACCTGAGTCGTGACGTCGGTCAGGCGCTTGCGGGAGAAGAACGAAGGCGAGCGCTGGTCGGTGCAGGGCGTGTCGGCCTTGCAGATCAGGTCGAACGGCACATCGGGCCAGGCGGCACGGTTGGCATCGCCCAACGACGAGCAGTCCTCGCTCCCGGAGACGGGAATACAGCGCTCCGCGGTGGAGAACTTGATGCGCGCGGCGGGCGGCTGCGTGGTCGAGAAGATCGTGTCGTTCCGCTGCCCGTAGTCGATGCGCTTGAGGTAACCGCCGCGCGTGTAGGCGGTGCCGTTGCCGGTGGTGCCGTTCTTGGCGTAGTGGTTCGTCTCCTTGCCGTACCAGTACGTCATGACGTTGCCATGAGGATCCACGACGTAGTCGAGGTTCCATCGCCACGCCTGGGTCTTGGCGCGCGAGCCGAAGGAATCGCCACTGGAATAGCCCGGCTCACCGGAGTCGTCACCGAATACGGGCACGGTCCAGACGGAGTTGGTCTCCGGCTTGCCGCTGGCCCAATCCGGCAGGCGGTCCTTACCGAAGACGTACTGTGTCCCGTCGGTGGACGTGACGGTCCAGTACTCGCCCTTGTCGTCCGTGTCGCCGTCATCACCGTTGTCGGCACCCGTGGAGCGCACCACACGCTCGCCGTCGTCACTCTTGGTGTGCCACTCGCCGGTCTTCTCGTCCTTGACCAACGCGGTGGCCTTGCCGTTGAGGACGATGGAGGCGTTGTCCTCCTTCCAGCACTGGTCGTACTTCTTGTCCTGGCCGTCGTCGTCGCAACTGCCGTAGGAGCGTTCGATGTAGGAGATGGGCAGGTCGAAACCGTCGCCGATCCACGACGGCTGCGAGCTGGTGGAGGATGTGTGTCCGTCCACGCTCTGCGCGGAGTAGCCGAAGGACAGGTTGGGTGACGGGCCTGCCGGGGCGGGTGGCACATCGAGTGGGTAGTTCCAGGTGAAGTCACCGTTCGAGCCGCCGGCCGCCCAAGTCGCCGAGGCGGCGAGCGGCGTCGCCTCGTAGGAGCCCTGGTCCGAACCGGCACCGGCAGCGAGCGCGAGCACGCTCACCGCGGGCGCGCCGGCCCTGGCGGAGGGCGTGTGCACCTGAGCTGTGACGGATTGGTCCGCACTGTTGTTGGAGGAAGCGACAGGGCTCGTCCGGCGGCAGGCGGGCTTCCGCGGTGTGGTCAGCGCGCAAGCAGGCAGTTGTACGGCGCGCAGACGTGAGGCCCAATTGCCACCGTAGGCATGGGCGAAGTCGCTGTAGTCGAAGGTGGCGGCGAAGTCTGCGGCACCCTGCTTGCCGTCGGCGCGCTGCAGCGTTACGACCACACCGTCGACGCCGAGCTTGCGGGTGGCCGCCCGCCCCAGGATCTTGACCTTCGCCTTGCCCGGAACAGCCGCGACCGAGCGCGCTGCTTTGGTGCCGCGCTCGGCCTGGCGAGGCCGTGCCAGTAGCACCGGCAGGTCACCCGCCTTCGCCTGTGCCTTCTGGCGCTTGGGGAGTGCGACAGTCACGGCCGTGGCATCCGGCCAGGTGACCTTGCGCTCTGCACGGGCGCGGGACTTCCGCGCGGCCGCCGCGGCCGGATCGTGGATCTTCTTGCCCTTGAAGCCGAACGGTTCGGCTTTGCCGTACTCGGCCTTCTCCAAGGCGCTGTGCTTGCGCTCATACGCCTGGGCCGGCGCTGTGCCCAAGAGGGTGGCGACAATTGCCACCGAGACAGGAAGCGAGACAGCCGCCATCCGACGGCGGCTGGCTCTGCTCCATGCCCATTTGTGCAGCACGGTGAGGTGCCTGACCACGGGAAATCTCCGCATCTGGAAGTCGGGGGTGCCGGGCCTGTGTCCGGCACCCCCGCGGGTTGTTCGTGAAAGTTCGTACGTGGAGCCCGTGTGGTTACTCGATCGGCACCGGTGGCTCGTCGACGGTGGCCAGCTGAGTGATCTCGGCCTCGGACAGCACGCCCGCGTATACGCGGAGGTCGTCGAATTGGCCGGGGAGCAGGTTGCCGAACTCACCGGTGTCGTGGCGCCGGGCACGGCCCATCATCAGTGGGCCGGTCGGCTGGAAGGTGTCCTTCACGAGGACGCCCTCCTCGTCGCCCTGGCGCTCGCCGGTGACGTAGAGCTTGGCGGACTGGCCAGCGGAGTCGTATACACCGACTACGTGCACCCATCCGTCCGGTGGGTTCACCTCGTCCGATGCTGCCTCGTAGGCGGGTCCGCCGAGTACGTCCGTGCCGAAGACCCCGAAGTTCCAGTCGCCCACGTTCTGACCGGCCTCTTGCCGGTACCACAGGCGGAAGGCGTTGCGTTTGGCTCCGGGGTGGGCGAACAGCGTGGGGGAGTGCGCCACGGTGGTGTCGTCCAGTTTGGACTGGGCTGCCAGGTTCACCCAGCCGGCGACCGTGAAGCTGCCGGAGTTGTCCAGTTCGACCCCTGCCGTGGCATGCCCCTCCGCGGCCGTGTCCAGTTCCACGACGTTGCCGTGGGCCGGATCATCGGTGGCGGTGAAGGCCGCTCCGGGTTTGAGACTGAGCTGGTTGCCTCGCCCCGAGCCATCGGCGGCAGTGGTGCCGGATGTCTCGTCGAGGGACCAATCCGCCAGGAGCTGTGCCTGCGGGTGGCCTGTATCGGGATTCTCGATGTTCGCCAGCGCCCACAGTTCGTCGGGGAAGACGACGCGGTTGTAAGCCTGGACTTGGTCGATGTCACCGGTGAAGGGACTGGAGGGCCCGTCACTGCTCGTGAAGCGCCCGATCTCGAAGGCGCCGTTGCCCGCCCAAGCGTTGGAGAAACCGGTGGTGTCTTCCAAGTGACCGTTGACGTACAGACGCAGTTCCTTCTTCTGCAGGTCCTGCACACCTAGCAGATGGGTCCAGGCGCCCGCCACCCCGGGCTTGGAGGACATGGCACGGTGAATGGCCGTCGACTCGGTATTCGAATCCTGGTCGTAGCGGTTGAAGACCCACCTGTCGTATGCGCTGGAGTAGTAGAGCTGGAACGCGCCGACCTTCGCACCGTTCTGGTTGAGGACGGTCGCGGTCGAGGACTTGGAGTCGAGCTTGGCCCAGGCCGAGACCGCAAAGCTCTTCGTGGTGTCGACAACTGGGCCCGAGGTGGCGGCGGTCGCCGTGCCATCGGCCTTGAATCCGGCACCGTGGCGTGCCTTGGCCGTCCATGCCGCCTTACTCAGACGCAGAGCATTGCTGTCACCCGCGGCATTCGCCGATGTGGTCCCACTGCTCTCGTCGAACTTCCACACACCGACCGGATCAGCCGCTCTGGCGACGTTGAACAGATAGTCCGTGGTACTTCCAGCGTTTCCTGCCGCGTCGAAGGTCTGTACCCGCAGGGTGTTGGTGAGCCGCTTGTCCGGCGTCACCTTGATGTCATGGACCGGCATGTTGACGGTGAACGTCTTGCTGCCTGCCTTTACCCCGTTCAGCCACCAGTCGTAGCGACGCACATCGCTGGAGCCCTTGATCAGGAACGTGCCGGTCATCCCGACACTGCCGTCCTGCGCGTCTCCCTCGCAGGTATCACCGACGCACTCGGTGTAGACACTCGAACTGATCGTCGGCGCAGCGGGACCGTGTGTGTCAGCCCTGAAGTAACAACTGCTGGACCAGGGGCCGTAGAGATAGTCCGTCTTGCCGCCGTAGCTGTACTTGTACTCCGTGCGGGCGCGGAACCGATACGTGGTGTTCTCGGCAAGGGACGAGGTGACCACGGTGCCGGCCGTACCGCTGGCCGTCCATGCCGAGGGCTTGAGTGTGGTAGCCGTCGCGCTGCCGTCCTTGTACAGCTCGAAGTTCGGCCTCACCGTCGCGTTCGATCCATCGGCCGAAGTCGGAGTTGCCGTCAGCCGCGGCGTCGCATCCCTGATCATTGCGGGACTGCCTGACGCCGAGCAGGACACCTTCGGATCGGACATCTTGACCGATGACGGCTTCGCCGTCGGCACCGAAACGTAAGTGATCGACAGGCGAGGCTTCTTCGACGATGTCGCGTCCTTGTCGGTCGGCGACATGAACTGCTTCCATGCGATCGGGTCCGACTCACTGGCCCGCAGGCCGAGCGTGGTCAGCGTGGCTTTCGCCTTGGCCGTGTATGCCACGGCAGACGTGGCATCGAACTCCACATCACCGTCCGGACACGACGAGGAGTGTCCCTTCGCGGCCGAGACGGTGTCCGCCTCAGACTTCCACGAAGGCTGCTCGCTCCAGGTGGTCGAGCCGTAGATCTGTCCCGTACGCCATAGCTCGACGTTGCGTTTGTCGCAGTTCGCGGACCAGATCTCATACGCTGTGAACGTGGCGTTGATGATCTTCTTTCCGGACACCTTGCGCGTGTCGAACTGGAAGAACGAGCGCGCCTTCTTGTTGTCCACATAGGCGTCGTATCCCACCCCCAGTGCGTGGGAGGTCTTCCAGAAGCTCGTTTTCGGAGAATCGGACCACACGGTGGTCCAGCTGGTCAGCGTGGCCTTGACCGCAGGCGGATCAAGCACCACCGGATAGACCCGCTTCTCATCGGCCAGGAACTGCTGATCGGGCACGACGGTGAGGGCGTCGTCCGCAATCGTCACATCCATGACCTCGGTCCGGGACCCTGCGCCGGCGCTGAGCGCGTCGGTCGTGGCGCCGGTGACCACGCTGGACCGTGAGACTTTGGAGAGAGCCTGGAAAGCAGGAGTTGCGGGAGCCGCGGCCGAGTCCCACATCAATGCCGCACCACTGTGCACTACAGGCCGACCACCCGAGTCGACGAACGCAGCGGATCCTTCTGAAGTCGCGCGGGACGACAGACCCTTGGCCGTCACGGGGAATTTGACGGACTTCAGTTCCGTATTGGCCGCTGCCTTTCGAGAGTGCACGACCAGGTGATACGTGAAGCCATCGGAGGTGACCGTCACGGCGAGGTCCACGTCCGGCAGCACGGAGGAATACACCGCGGTCGACCCCTGAACTGTCGGCTTCGGCAAGTCCCACGGCGCAGAAACCGCAAATTCCTTGCCGTTGGCTGCCAGCCGGGCCAGTGGCTCGCGAGTGCCGCCACCGGACAGTTCGATGTCCTCGCCCGCTCGCGGTGCGAGGGAACCGTCTTTGCGCTCGATCAACGTGGTGTCGACCGGTACCCATGCTTCGCCCTTACGGACGCGCTCCGGTTCGGTGGACGCCTCCACCGTGAACGTGCCATCAGGATTGGCGAAGAGCTGACTGGTTGCCGTGGTGAGCGACTTGACCTCAGCGCGCTGCCCCGAGGACACAGCAGTCCGAGACGCCTTCTGCTCCTCGGACACGGGCGGAAGCCCGTCGTCCTCCCAAAATGCCTTGCCTCGATGCGCAGCATCAGCAGGGTCGCGCGAAGCCGACTCTTCGGCCTCTGCTTGCTCATTGGCGGCACTTGCCGCAGAAGCCGCGCCCATCGCGGCCTCCCCAGTGAGTCCAGCCAGCGCGAGCAACGCCGCAGCCGTCACCCCCCGTGCCGCTCCCCAACGGCGTCTTCGCCGTTCCATGTTCCCCCACAATCTGAGAATTCAATGAAGATCATTCGAGATGTGAAGGTATCCGGGAGGATGGGTCTAGACCAGGTGGCACTTCTTCTGACAAAAGAGAGCAGAGTTCCCATTCTGGGACCGCTACTGACGTGATGTGCGCCACGATCGTTTCCGTTGCGCGCGAGCGTGCCCTGCCGGGGGGCACGCGGTCACGATGCTGTTGTCGCCTCGTTGCGCTCCAGGCCTGTCTTGGCGCGGTGCGAGAGTCACGGCAGCATCTCCGATGCTGGGAAGCGGAGGGTAGGCAGTATCCAACTGCAGCGCTGCGCGATGTTGTCGAGGATCAGGACGTCATGGTCCCCCTCGGTGCCGAGGCCCGCCGGCGATCATGCTGATCCCTTCAAGCGTGCGAGCGTCCTCCTGCAGGGCCAGGGACGGTAAGAACATGAAGGTCCTGGACGGCACCACCAAGCGGTGACAAGCCTCTGCTCATCCTCCCCACGGGTGCCACAAGCGCCGTCACCGCCAGACTGTCAGGCAATTCCCGTACCGCCACGGCTGTCTGGTCAAGCAGGCAAAGGTGCTCGCCGGGTATGAAGCCTTGACCGGCCTTCAGGCGTGGTTCCCCTGCTTCTTGCGACGGGCCTTCTTCTCGGGGTGCGCTTGGGCATGCTGCGGCTTCTTCTCAGGCAGAGTGGCCCACGGGCAGTTCGACCAGTTGGGAGAGGCGCCCAAGCGTGCGTTCTCCCGTCGTAGCGGACGCCGGCGTGACGTGCTGGTCCCGGTTGTGGTGAGCGCCGTCGGTGATCTCGAAGGCCCGGTCGCAGAGAAGTACGACATGAGCCCCATCGTCGGCGGGTGCGACGCTTTCGACGCAGCAGCTCACGGCGGAGCTGGCGGCGGTCGACGGGCTGGACGAGGAGGTGCGGCGGGCCATGAGCTCGGGCGACGGCTGTGCGGCAGGTTATTCACGCAAACCGCACAGGTGAGAAGCCAGCCTACTTGCTGCGGCGCGTGAGGTTGTGGAAAGTCTTCGTGTCGAAGGCATGCCGACGTACACTGGAAGGCGCCCCTGACCTGCAAAAAGCTGGCAGGGAGCCGTCTTACAGGAGTCCAAAGTGCTGCGTACTCTCTTCAAGTCCAAGATCCACCGTGCCACGGTGACCCAGGCCGACCTGCACTACGTGGGGTCCGTCACCATCGACGCGGAGCTGCTCGACGCCGCCGATCTGCTGCCCGGTGAGCTCGTCCACATTGTCGACGTCACCAACGGTGCGCGTCTGGAGACGTACACCATCGAGGGTGAGCGCGGCAGCGGGGTCATCGGGATCAATGGCGCCGCCGCCCACCTCGTGCACCCCGGCGACAAAGTGATCATCATCAGCTACGCCCAGGTCGAGGACGCCGAGGCCAGGGCGTTGCGACCGCGGGTCGTGCACGTCGACGAGGACAACCGTGTGGTGGCTCTCGGCGACGACGCGGCGGAGCCCGTGCCCGGTGAGACCGACATGGTGCGCAACCCGCTGAGCCGCACGGTCTCCGCGTGACCGGCCGCCCGGTGACGCTGGGGCTCCTGCACACGTCATCCGTTCACGTGCCCGTCTTCGAAGAGCTGCGGGACGCCGAGCACCCGGAGCTCGGGCTGCGCCACCACGTGGTGGCGGACCTCCTGGCGCGGGCGCGGGAGGAAGGGCCGGAGGCAGTCGTCGCCGACGTGCGGGCCGGTCTCGTCCGGGCCGCGGAGGGCGGGGCCGCCGCCGTGCTGTGCACCTGCTCCACCATCGGGGGAATCGCCGAGACCGTGGGCGCCGACCTCGGGATTCCCGTGGTGCGGGTCGACCGGCCCATGGCGGCCGCGGCCGTCGCCGCGGGACCCCGGGTCGTCGTGCTCGCCACGGTCGCGTCCACGGTCGGGCCGACCTCGGCGCTGGTCGAGGAGGAGGCCCGGCGCGCCGGGCGGGACGTGTCGGTGCGGGTCGAGGTGATCGACGAGGTCTGGGCGCGGTTCGAGGCCGGGGACTCCGAGGGGTACGCCGAGGGCGTGGCCCGCGCGGTGCGCGGGGTACGGGACGCCGATGCGATCGTGCTGGCGCAGGCCTCCATGGCGGGGGCGGAGAGGCTCGTCCCGGACGTCCGGGCGCGGGTACCGGTGCTGTCCAGCCCCCGACTCGGCCTCGCGGAGGCGGCCGCGCTGGCTGGGGTGTAGACCCGGGTAGGGCCCGGGTAGGCCTCTGGGCCGGCGGGTCCTGGCTGGCGCTGTGTTCGTGGCTGCCCCCGGGTGGCGCTCGGCGCCGGGCGTGGTGCTCCGGTGGCGGACGGCCGCAGGCGTGGGGCCGGGTGTCGGTCGGTTGCGGGCTTGGCGCCAGGGTGGTTGTCGGCTGCGAGCGCGGCGCCCGGGTGGCCATCGGCCACGGGCGCAGAGCTCGGGTGGCGGTTCGGTCGTGGGCATGGTGCCCGGGTGCCGGTTCGGCCATGGCGCGGTGTCGGGGTGGCGGTCGGTCGCAGGCGTGGTGCTGGGTGGCGGTCTGCTGTGGGCATGGTGCTGGGGTGGCAGCCGGTCGCGGGCACGGCGTTTGGGTGTCGGTTCAGCCGCGGGCGCGGTGTCGGGTGGTGGTCGAGCGTGGGCGTGGTGCTGGGTGGTGGTCGGCCGCGGGCGCGGTGCTCGGGTGGGTATCGGCCACGGGTGCAGCGCTCGGGTGGCGGTCGGCTGCGGGCATGGCGACCGGGTGGTGGTTCGGCCATGGCGCGGTGCCCGGGTGGTGGTTCGGTCATGGCACGGAGCCGGGGTGGCCGTCCGGCCACGGCGCGGCGCTGGGGTGGCGGTTGGCCGCGGGCGCGGCGCCGGGACGGCTGTCCGCCACGGGCGCGGCGCCGGGACGGCCGTCCGCCACGGGCGCGGCGCTCGGGTGGCCGTCGGTCGCGGGCAGCGTGTGAGGAACCGTGGAAGGCTTGGGGGCGGGGGCGTCGGGTACGCGGGGAGGAGCCGCTGGCGTACCACTGGCTGGAGGAGTGCAATGACTCAACCGTTCCCCGATCCCGCACCGAAGCCGGGGCCGGTCAGGCCCTTCCCGGACCCTGACCCGGTGCCGCCGACGGAGCCGGGGAGGCCCTTCCCGAACCCGGACCCCGTGCCGAACCCCGAGCCGCGGCCCAGCCCGGAGCCGCCACCGTCCCCGATCCCTCAGCCGCCGGGCCCCGACCCGGCGCCGGAGCCCCAGCCGGGGCCGATGCGCTGAGCGAAGGGAGAGGATGAGGGGGAGGGTGGGCGTGGGCCGGTGGGTCCGCGCCCGCCTGGGTCATCGGCGGGGTCACCACCCCTGTGGAGGCCCGCCTGCGTCCACGGCCGGGTCGCCCCCCCCGCGGAGGCCCGCCCGCGTCCACGGCTGGATCCCCGCCCCGTGGACGCCCGCCCGCGTCCACGGCCGGGCCCTCACCCCGCGGAGGCCCGCCTGCCTCCACGGCCGGGCCCCCACCCCGTGGACGCCCGCCTGCGCCCACGACCGGGCCCCCACCCCGTGGAGGCAGCCCCCGCCCCCGCCCCCTGGTGGTGGCACCCTTCGCTCACCGCCCCTGGCCGGGAATACTCCCTGTCGGGCGGAGATCAGCTGGCATAGCGTGAACCCTTCCAGGCCATGACCCAGGACCTCAGGAGGAGTCGCCCGTGCCTCAGTTCGACCTGCCCCTCGATGAACTGCGCCGCTACCGGCCCGACTTGCCCGAGCCCGACGACTTCGACGCCTTCTGGGAGAAGACGTTGCTGGAGGCGCGGGCGCACGAGCTGGACGCGCGGTTCGAGGCGGTGGAGCTGCCGTTGACCGGCGTGCGGGTCCTCGATGTCACGTACGCCGGGTTCGGGGGCCATCCCGTCAAGGGGTGGCTGGTTCTGCCCGCCGGTGCCGAGGACGGCGAGCCGCTGCCCGCCGTCGTGGAGTACATCGGGTACGGCGGCGGCCGTGGGCTGCCGCACATGCACCTGCTGTGGGCCGCGGCCGGGTTCGCGCACTTCGTGATGGACACCCGCGGGCAGGGCAGCGGGGGATGGGCGCAAGGAGACACCCCGGACCCCGTGGGCAGCGGACCCGCGCACCCCGGGTTCATGACGCGCGGCATCGAGGACCCGCACGACTACTACTACCGGCGCCTGTACGTCGACGCGGTGCGCGCCGTCGAGGCCGCCCGCGCCCATCCGCTCGTGGACGCCGCACGGGTCGCCGTGCTCGGCGTCAGCCAGGGCGGCGGACTCGCCCTCGCCGTCGGCGGACTCGTGCCGGACCTGGCCGCCGTCACGCCCGACGTCCCCTTCCTCTGCGACTTCCCGCGCGCGACGACCCTCACGGACCGGCTGCCCTACAGCGAGATCGCGTCCTACCTGAAGGCCCGCAGGGATGGCCGGGAACGTGTCTTCCAGACCCTGTCGTACTTCGACGGCGTGCACTTCGCCGCCCGGGGGCGTGCGCCCGCTCTCTTCTCCGCGGCCCTCCAGGATCAGACCTGCCCGCCGTCCACCGTGTTCGCCGCCTTCAACGCGTATGCGGGGAGCGAGCGTTCCATGGAGGTGTACGCCTTCAACGATCACGAGGGCGGCGGTCCCTACCAGCAGGGCGTGCAACTCCGGTGGCTGCAGGAGCACTTGAGGGGCTGACGAATAACGTCGTCTGTTCAACTCCCCCTCGGCTCTGCGCCCTTGTCACGGATTGGTCAACCGGCTAACTTGCGGGCTTGTCGTGTGTCCGCTGTGTGCAATCCGTGATGACGTGTGTCCGAGGGGGCTCCCAATGGCCGTACGGGGCCGGCACCGCCGGTATCAGCCGAACCGCATCAACCGTGCGTCGCTGACCGTCACGGCGGGCGGCGCCGGCATGGCGCTCCCGCTGACCCTCACGGGCACCGCGGGCGCCGCCGACGTCGGCACCTGGAACAAGGTGGCGGCCTGCGAGTCCGGCAACAACTGGAGCATCAACACCGGCAACGGCTACTTCGGCGGCCTCCAGTTCAAGCAGTCCACCTGGGAGGCGTACGGCGGCACGGCCTATGCCTCGCGGGCCGACCGCGCCACCAAGGAACAGCAGATAGCCGTCGCCGAGAAGGTCCTCGACGCGCAGGGCCCCGGCGCCTGGCCGGTCTGCTCGACGAAGGCCGGCCTCACCCGGGGCGGCGGTGCGCCCGACGTCAGCCCCGGCAAGGCGGCACCGGCCAGGACGCCGGCCAAGGCCCCCGGCAAGCCCGAGCGGCCCGGGCGCGACGTCCGGGACGTCAAGCCCGAGGTGACCCCGCAGTCCGCCGCGGGCAGCGCCGAGATGTACACCGTGGTCCACGGCGACACCCTCTCCGGGATCGCCGACGAACGCCGGGTCCGGGGCGGCTGGCAGCGCCTGTACGAAACCAACCGGCGCGTCATCGGCGGTGACCCGGACCTGATCACACCGGGGCAGCGCCTCTCCGTCCATGGGACGGGCGGCACCAAGGAGCGTGCCCCGCAGAAGGCGGCGGACCGGAAGACCACCGAGAGCAGGGCCGCCGAGAAGCAGGCGGCCGAAAAGGCGGCCGCCGAGAAGAAGCGCGAGAAGCAGCGGGCCCCGCGGGCCTCCGCGCCGCAGGCGGAGCGGGCCACGTCCGGAGCCTCCGCCCCCGTCGCCGCCTCGCCCAGCACGCCGTACCGTGCCGCGGGCAGCTCCTGGTCGAAGGGCTACCACACGGGCGTCGACTTCGCCGTGCCCACCGGGACGGCCGTGAAGTCCGTCGCTGCGGGCCGGGTCGTCTCCGCGGGCTGGGGCGGCAGCTACGGCTACCAGGTGGTCATCCGCCACACCGACGGGAAGTACAGCCAGTACGGGCACCTGTCGGCGCTCTCCGTGAAGGCGGGGCAGCAGGTCGGCGCCGGGCAGCGCATCGCCCGGTCCGGTTCCACCGGGAACAGCACGGGCCCGCATCTGCACTTCGAGGTGCGGACGGGGCCCGGCTTCGGGTCCGACATCGACCCGCTCGCCTACCTGCGGGCACGCGGCGTACGGATCTGACACACCCCGTACGGATCGAGACCGTCCAGGAGCCGTCAGGACACCATGCGCTCGCGGCGCCTCGGCTGCCGCGGGCGCGTCCGGCGGTGGGCCGCCGAGGGCTGCTGCGACGGCACCGCGGGCAGCGCGTCGGCGGGGCACGTGCCAGGGCCGTCCCCCGCGTCGGCAGCGGTCTCGTCGGCAGCGGTCCCGGCACCCGGCCGCGCCGCGGAAGGGCCGCCTCGCGGTGCCGGGCCGCCCTCGGCCACGGTGACGGTCGCCGCCGCCTCCCGGGCGATCCGCTCGGTCGTCAGCAGGATCAGACCGCAGGCGGCCACGACACCGCTGCCGAGCGCGAGGACGGTGCCGGTGGCGCCGTGACGGAAGGATTCTCCGAAGAGGGTCAGGCCGACCGCGGCCGCGACCACGGGGTTCACCACGGTCACCGTCGACAGCGGTGCCGCGAGCCCCGCACCCCGGTACGCGGCCTGCGAGAGCAGCAGGCCGGCCGCCGCGAGCACCGCGATCGCCCCGAGGGTGGGAAGCTGCTCGACGAGCCCGACGCGTTGGTCCCAGTCCACCGCCACCGTCTTCGTGAACACCGAGGCGATGCCGAACGCCGCACCGGCCGCGCAGGCCAGCAGCACGCTGCGCACCACCGGGTGCCGGTGCACCGCGTGTGCCGCCAGCGTCAGCGCGACCACGCCGCCGCCCGTGACGAGGCCGAGCATGATGCGCTCCGCGTCGGCCAGCGTCTGCGAGTCGGACGTCGAGGTGAGCGACAGGAGCCCGGCGAGCCCGACCGTCGCCATGAGCGCGCCCCGCCAGGCGGTGGCCCCGGCCCGGCGTCGTACGAACACGGCCGCCATCGGCAGGGCGAACACGATGGTCAGCGCGCCGAGCGGCTGGACCAGGCTGAGCGGGCCGTAGGCGAGCGCCACCACGTGCAGCAGCGCGCCGAGACCGTTCAGGGCGATGGCGGCCCACCAGGCGCCGCGGCGCAGGGGCGCGTACCGCTGGTCGGGCGTCGTCGCCGCCACCCGCTCCTGCAGGATCGCCCCGCCGGCGTACGCCACGGCTGAGACGAGGGACAGCACCACGGAAAGCGCCAGAGCACTCATGATGTGCTCCGCGGGGTGCGGTGCTCCCGGTGATCCCGGTCCGGCGAACGGTCTGCTTCCATACTGACAACGATGACGCGGGAATCCCTTTAAGTCGTCGTACCTGAGCAGGCAATTGGTCCTACTGCCGATGGAGTACGGCCCTTGCCGTGTCCTCCCCAGGAGGGGTTACGTACTGGGCGCGGAGAGTGACCTCATGGGCACCCCAGGGGCGGGCGGCGCCGTGCGGCTTGCTGTACTTCTCCCGTGACCACCCTCATTGACCTGGCAGAACTTGGCTCCGTCGGCGGTTTCTTCGCCCTGCGTGTGAGCCCGGCGCACGACCGCGGCGTCCGGCCGCTGGCAACGGTGTACGGGCTTCCGGAACCCGGTGATCCGACCGGTTCGGAATCCGGTGATCCGATCGGTTTCCGGGTCGGCAAAGTCGCGCGGCGGCTCGGCGCCCCGGAGGACCGCATCGCGGTGTCCGTGGCGCAGCTGGGGCTCGCGGCGCGGCTCTGGTCCGTGGCGCTCGGCTCCGCCGCGCTGTTCGGCCGGGTGCCCGACCTCGACCCCGCGCTGCTCGGCTGGGACGCCGACGGCACTTCGCCCGACGACCTGTGGCTGACCGGCGTACACCCGCTGCCGGGCGATGCGGGGACCATCCGGGACGTCGTGCAGTACGGCCATCTGGGGCCGCTGTCCGAGGCGTTGCGAGCGCGGTACCGGATCTCCGCCGGGCTGCTGTGGGGCAACGCGGGATCCGCGCTCGCCGGTGCGGCGCGCGAACTGCACGGCTGGGCCGCGCGATCGGGGCGCGCGGACGTGGGGGAGCGGGCCCTGAGCCTGGCCGCCGAGCTCTTCGACCACCCCGACCTGCGCGGCACCGGCACCCTGCGGGGCACGGCGTTCCGGCGCCGCAGCTGCTGCCTCTACTACCGGTGCCCCGGCGGCGGGCTGTGCGGCGACTGCTGCTTCGACCGCCCGCCGCAGCGGTCTTCCCCCGGAGCCGCGTCTGGGTGACCATGAGGTGGCGCGGCCGGCATCGGACGGACGACGGAGGGTGCTACGTGAAGGTGGGCCTGCTCACCCGGGAGTATCCGCCGGACGTCTACGGCGGCGCCGGCGTCCATGTCGAGTTCCTGGCACGGGAGTTGCGCTCCCTCACGGACCTCGACGTGCACTGCTGGGGGGAGGGCGCGGCCGACGGGCTCGTGCGGCACAGCGCGTGTCCCGCGCTCGACGGGGCCAACGACGCGCTGCGCACCTTCTCCGTGGACCTCACCATGGCGGCGGCGCTCGCCGACCGCGACCTCATCCACTCCCACACCTGGTACACGAGCCTCGCCGGCCACGTCGGCAAACTGCTGCACGGCATCCCGCACGTCATGACCTCGCACTCCCTGGAGCCGCTGCGCCCCTGGAAGGCCGAGCAGCTGGGCGGCGGGTACGCCCTGTCGTGCTGGGCCGAGCGCACCGCGGCCGAGGCCGCCGACGCCGTGATCGCGGTGTCCGGCGCGATGCGCGACGACATCCTCGCCTGCTATCCGGCCGTCGACCCGGCGAAGGTCCACGTCGTGCACAACGGCATCGACACCGAGCTGTACCGCCCCGACCCCGGCACCGACGTCCTTGAGCGCCTCGGCGTCGACCCGGGGCGGCCGTACGTCCTGTTCGTCGGCCGCATCACCCGCCAGAAGGGCGTCCCCCATCTGCTGCGGGCCGCACGGAAGTTGGACCCCGGCATCCAGCTCGTCCTGTGCGCCGGAGCGCCCGACACCCCCGGCATCGACCTCGAATTCCGCACCCTCTTCGAGGAGCTGGGCAGGAGCCGGGCGGGCGTCCGGTGGATCCCCGAGATGCTGCCGCGCCCGCAGGTCGTCCAACTCCTCACGCACGCCGCCGTGTTCGTCTGCCCTTCCGTGTACGAGCCGCTGGGCATCGTCAACCTGGAGGCGATGGCGTGCGGCACCGCCGTCGTCGCCTCCCGGGTCGGCGGCATCCCGGAAGTCGTTCGGGACGGCGCGACCGGGGTACTCGTCCCGTACGACGAAACTGACCCCGAAGGCTTCGAACGCCAACTCGGGCTGCTCCTGAACGAAGTGGCGACCGACCCGGAACGGGCCGCGGCGATGGGCGCGGCCGGGCGCGACCGCGCGCTCGGCGAATTCGGCTGGGGCGCGGTGGCCCGGCGCACGGTCGAGGTGTACGAGAAGATCCTGCACGCCGACAGATAGCCGATAGCCGACCAAACAGGGGGCTGGGATGCGCGGTGGACCTTCGGTGCTCGGAATAGTCCTCGCCGGCGGGGAGGGGAAGCGGCTGCTGCCGCTCACCGCCGACCGGGCCAAACCAGCGGTCACGTTCGGCGGGACCTACCGCCTCGTCGACTTCGTGCTCTCCAACCTCGTCAACGCCGACATCCTGCGCGTCTGCGTCCTCACGCAGTACAAGTCCCACTCCCTGGACCGGCACGTGACGACGACCTGGCGCATGTCGAGCCTCCTCGGCAACTACGTCACGCCCGTGCCCGCCCAGCAACGCCTTGGCCCCCGCTGGTACTTGGGCAGCGCCGACGCCATCCTGCAGTCCCTCAACCTCGTCCACGACGAACAGCCCGACTACATCGCCGTGTTCGGCGCCGACCACGTCTACCGCATGGACCCGCGGCAGATGCTCCAGCAGCACATCGAGAACGGCGCGGCGGTGACCGTCGCGGGGATCAGGGTGCCGCGCGCCGAGGCGCCGTCGTTCGGCATCATCACGCCCGGACGCGACGGGACGAAGGTGGAGCGCTTCCTGGAGAAGCCGACCGACCCCCCGGGGCTGCCCGACGACCCGAGCCAGGTCTTCGCCTCGATGGGCAACTACCTCTTCACCACCAAGACCCTCGTCGACGCCCTCCAGCAGGACGCCGAGGACGAGGAGTCGGCGCACGACATGGGCGGCTCCATCCTGCCCCTGCTCACCGAGCGCGGCATGGCCCAGGTGTACGACTTCGACGACAATCACGTACCCGGCGAGACTCCGCGCGACCACGGCTACTGGCGCGACGTCGGCACGCTCGACTCGTACTACGAAGCGCACATGGACCTCATCTCCGACCAGCCCGTCTTCAACCTGGACAACCGGCGCTGGCCGATCTACACGCACTCCGGGGGCCTGCCGCCCGCCAAGTTCTGCGCGGGCGGCATCGCGGGCGAGTCGATCGTCAGCCCCGGCTGCGTCATCCGCGGCCAGGTCACCCGCTCCGTCCTCTCGCCCGGCGTGACCGTCGAGGAAGGCGCGGTCGTCCAGGGCTCCGTGCTGCACGACAACGTACGGATCGGGCGGGGCGCGGTGGTGCGCGGCGCCGTCCTCGACAAGAACGTCGACGTACCGCCGGGCGCCACGATCGGGGTCAATCCGGAGCGGGACGAGGAGCTCTACACGGTGTCGAAGGGCGGGGTGATCGCCCTCGGCAAGGGGCAGACCGTACCGATGTGAGCCCCGCGCCCACGTATCCCTCGTGTGGGGGATGGCGGCTCGCCGAGCAGGTCGACAAGTCTTGGGCGACAAGGGCGGTTCTGCGTGGGGGAAGACAATGGTGATGAGGAAAAGGCTCTTTACGCCGCTCGTGGCGGTGGCCGCCGTGGTCGCCGCCGTCGTGCCGGTCTCCACGGCGCACGCGGCCGATGGGTACGACCGGTGCCCCGACGGCTACTACTGCATGTTCTCCGGCCTCGACGGGACGGGCGACATGATCACGCTCAGGGGGAACACTCCGGACCTCGCGGCGCTGGGCATGGACGACCGGGCCAAGTCGGACTGGAACCGCACGTCCTCGACCATCTACCTCTGGTCCGACGCGCACTACACCGGCTGTACGGCCGTGACTTCCGCAGGCCCGACGGGCAAGGGCAACTTCTTCCCCACGTACCAGGACTTCTTCAGCTCGGTGCAGTTCGACGGCCCTGGCGGTCCGAGCTGCGGCACGCCCCCGGGCGAGGACGGCTGAACGCGCTCACCGCAGCTGCCGCCGCACCAGCTCGTGCAGCCGGCCGCCCGCGTCGGCCAACAGCTGCGCGGGCGGTCCCTGTTGCACGATGCGGCCCTCCGACATGACGACGACACGGTCGGCGTCCAGGACGGTGGAGAGGCGGTGGGCGATGACGATGCGGGTGGCGTTCAGGGCGCGGGTGCTGTCGATGACCGTGCGCTGAGTCTCGTTGTCCAGGGCGCTCGTCGCCTCGTCGAAGAAGAGGATGCGGGGGCGGCGGATCAAGGCCTGGGCGATCATCAGGCGCTGGCGCTGGCCGCCGGAGACCGCGCCGCCGCCGGAGATCATCGTGTGCAGGCCCATCGGCATGCGCTTGATGTCCTCGGCGAGCCCCGCCATTGCGGCGGCCTCCCACGCCTCTTTCTGCGTGAACGACTCGGCGCCGCAGATGCAGTCCAGGATCGAGCCGGTGAGCGGCTGCGCGTTCTGCAGCACCACACCGCACTGCCGACGGACCGCCGACTGGTCGAGCGCCGACAAATCCTGCCCGTCGTAGAGCACGCTGCCCGAGACCGGTTCGTCGAAGCCGATCAGGAGGCGCAGCAGCGTCGACTTGCCGCAGCCGCTCGGGCCGACGACGGCCACGAACTCGCCGGGCTCGACCGCCAGTGACACGTCGTCCAGGACCAGCGGGCCGTCGTCGGTGTAGCGGAAGGACAGGCCGCGCGCCTCGATCGCGCCCTGCAGCTCACCCGGCTGGGTGCTCCCGGCGCGCACCTCGGGCGCCTCGTCGAGCACCGGCTTGATCTGCTCGAACATAGGGAGCACCGCGGCCGCCGAGATCAGCGCGCCGGTGAGCTGCGTGACGGACGTCAGGAGCATCGTCACGGCGGTGCTGAAGGTGAGGAACTCGCCCGCGGTCAGGCTGCCCCGGGCCGGGCCCGCGAGCAGCACGAACATGATCAGTGTGCAGAGCGGTAGATACACCGAGTTGAGGACCGTCGTGAGGTTCTTGATGCGGCCGGCCCGCCGCTGCAGCTCGCGGCTGCGCGCGAACTCGCCCGCCCACGCCGCATACGCGAAGCTCTCCGCCCCGGCCACGCGGAGCTTGGGCAGTCCGCGCAGGCTCTGGAACGCCTGGTTGTTCAGCTTGTTGCCGAGCTCCACCAGACGCCGCTGCCAGCGCAGTTCCCACAGGCCGAGGGTGAGGAACACGGCGGCGATGACGGCGAGCATCGCGAGCGCGGCCAGGGCGAGGGGGACGCTGTAGAGGAGCAGCAGGACCAGGTTCATCGCACCGACCGAGCCGGCCTGGAGGGCGACGGGGCCGATCCCCGACAGGATCCGGCGGCTCGCGCTGACGCCCATCGCCGCGCTCGCCAGTTCACCGGTGGAGCGGGAGGCGAAGAAGCGCGTGGGAAGCCGCAACAGGCGGTCCCACACCGCGGGTTGGAGCGCGCTCTCCATGCGGCCCTCCATCCGCAGGACGGTGAGGTTCTGCAGCAGCATGAACGCCGCCGAGACGATGCTGGTGATCATGACGGCCAGGGAGACCTGGACGATGAGGCTCTTCTCGCCGTTCGGCACGAACACGCCGAGCACCTGGCCCGTCGCGACCGGCACCAGCGCGCCGATCACGACCGTCACCAGACCGGCGAGCACGAGGTTGCGCACGTCGCCGCCGGTGCCGCGCAGGCTGAAGCGGAACAGCCGCCAAGGCGTCAACGGCCGCTCGGGCAAAGGACGGTAGAACATGACGCCCTGGGGTTCGAACTCGTCGGCGTTGGCCGCGCCGACGCGGGTGCGCCGCCCGGACGTGGGGTGCACCGACTCGTATCCGCCGCGCCGCCACAGCAGCGCGACCGGTGTGCCGCTCGCGGCCCGGTGCCCCACGAGCGGGCCCGCGTTCTCGCGCCACCAGCGGCCGTCGAGCCGGACGGCGCGGGTGCGGATGCCCGAGGCCACCGCGACCTGCTCCACCGGATCGATCCGGTCGCTCACCGCACCGCCTTCGGCGACGCCGGACAGCGTGATGCCCGCTGCCTCGGCGACCAGCCGGCAGGCGGCGTACGTCGCGTCGTGACCGTCGCGGGACTCCGTGCGGCGGGCGCCGCGCCCGCCCGAGCGGCCGATGGAGGCGATGAGGGTGCGGTCGGCCTGCTCGCGGACGCTCTCGCCCGCCTTGATGCCGGCCGCCGTGCGGTCCTCGTGCGCCCGCTCCAGGCGCTCGATCCAGCGGTCAAGGGTGGCGAGCAGCCGGTACTGCTGGTTGACCATGCGCTGCCACATCGCGGCGTCCACGAGCAGGTCGCCCGCCGCCTCCGCGCTGTAGGCGGAGCCGTACTGCACGCTGCCCGGCGCGACCGGCATCCAGAGGATGTCGTCGTCGGCCACCACGTCGTCGCCCACCGTGCGGCCGTCCAGCGGCGCCTCGAACAGGACCCGGTGGCCGCGTCCGATGCCGAGCGCGAAGGCGTGCTCAAGGAGGCTCAGGGCCGCGTCCTGGGTGTCGTACTGGGTGGGGTACTGCTGCTCGTACGTCCAGGTGTCGCCGTAGTCGGGGCGGTACAGCTCGCGCAGCGGGATGCGGCGCAGCTCGCAGCCCTGGAGGGGGCGGCCGACGAGGGTGTGCTGGGGTCCTTCAACTGGGCCGAGGAGCAGCGCGCCCGGTTCGAGGCGGCCGAGGTAGTGCCAGTGGCCCTGCTGCACAGCGTCGACCGCGAACAGGTCGAGCGCGCCCGCCACGACGAGCCACAGCACGTGTGGACCCTCCAGGTGCACGCTGCGCAGCCCCGTGCAGTCGGCTGGGGTGCCGAGCGCGCCGAAGGCGGTGCCCACCGCGTCGTACGCGTGCTGCTCCGGTGGTGAGGTCACCTCAGTGCTCCTTGACCAGGTCGGCGTAGGGGCCGCCGGCGGCGACGAGGTGTTCGTGCCGGCCGCGCTCCACGATCCGGCCGTGGTCGAGCACGACGATCTCGTCGCTGTCGCGCACGGTGCTCAGCCGGTGGGCGATGACGACGCAGGCGCAGCCGCGGCGGCGCAGGTTGTCGATGATGACCTGTTCGGTCTCGGCGTCCAGGGCGCTGGTCACCTCGTCGAGGACGAGGATGCTCGGGCGGCGGACCAGGGCGCGCGCGATCTCCAGGCGCTGGCGCTGCCCGCCGGAGAAGTTGCGCCCGTCCTGCTCCACGCGGCCGTGGATGCCGCCGGGCCTGCGGGCCACGACCTCGTACAGGCAGGCGTCTTTGAGAGCGGTGACGACGGCGTCGTCGGGGATCGACGGGTCCCACAGGGCGACGTTGTCGCGGATCGTGCCCTCGAAGAGGAAGACGTCCTGGTCGACGAAGGAGACGGAGGCCGCGAGCGCGCCGCGCGGGATGTCCTCCAGGCGCTGCCCGTCGATGCGGATCGTGCCCTCCCAGGGGCTGTAGAGCCCCGAGATGAGCCGCGACACGGTCGACTTGCCGCTGCCGGACCCGCCGACGAGCGCCACCTGCTGCCCCGGCCCGACCGACAGTGAGAAGCCGGTCAGGAGCGGCTTGTCGAGCGGGCTGTAGCCGAAGGTGATGTCGTCGAGGGTGATGTGGCCCTTGAGGCGGCGGGTGCTGGCGGCCGGTTCGGGGCGGGAGTAGAGCGGGTCGACGGGGAAGTTCTCGACGTCCTTGAGGCGGGCGACGTCGGCGGCGAAGTCCTGGATGCGGCCCGCGACGCCGTTCAGGCGGGTGATCGGCGCGGTGAAGCGGGTGACGAGGGCCTGGAAGGCGACGAGCAGCCCGATCGACAGATGCCCCTCGACCGCGCGCAGACCGCCGATCCACAGGATCAGCGCGCTGTTGAGGGTCGCGAGAGTCGGTGCGACGACCCCGAGCCAGGCGCTCGGCACGCCGAGGCGCTGCTGCTCCTCCAGGGTGGTGGCGTGCTGTCCTGCCCAGCGCCGGAAGTAGCCGTTCTCGCCCCCGGTGGCCTTCATGGTCTCGATCAACTGCAGGCCGGTGTACGAGGTGTTGGTGAGCCTGGCGCTGTCGGCGCGGAGCTTCTGGGTGCCGGTGGCGCGCAGCCGGATGACGACGCGCATCGCCACGATGTTCAGCAGGGCGATGCCGACGCCGACGAGGGTGAGCTGTGGGTCGTACGTCCACAGCAGGGCCGCGTAGAGGAGTACGACGATGCCGTCGACCCCGGCGGCCGTGAGGTCGCGGGCCAGGGTCTCGGCGACCGCGTCGTTGGAGGCGAGGCGCTGCACGAGGTCGGCGGGGGAGCGCTGGGCGTAGAACGTGACGGGCAGGCGCAGCAGATGGCGGAAGAAGCGGGCGCTGCCGAGGGTGGAGGAGATGATGCGGCCGCGCAGCAGGTTGGCCTGTTGCAGCCAGGTCAGGACGACGGTGAGCGCGACCATCGCGCCCATCGAAGCGAACAACGCGCCCAGCAACGAGGTCTGATGACCGATCAGGAACAGATCGATGTACGTCCGGCTGAGCGCGGGCAGCGCCGCGCCGACCGCGACGAGCAGCAGGCTGGCCAGGAGCGCGGCGAGCATCGTGCCCGTGGTGCCGCGCAGCCGGGCGGGGAGGGCCTTCAGGACGCCGGGCCTGCGGCCGCCCGGACGGAAGCCGTCGCCTGGTTCGAGGACCAGGACGACCCCGGTGAAGCTGGTGTCGAAGTCCTCCGACGGCACGAAGCGGCGGCCCTTGTCCGGGTCGTTGATGTACACGCCGCGGCGGCCGAGGCGGCGCCCCATGCCGTCGTACACGACGTAGTGGTTGAACTCCCAGAAGAGGATCGCGGGCGCTTTGACCTCGGCGAGCGCGGCCGGCTCCATCTGCATGCCCTTGGCCGTCAGGCCGTAACTGCGCGCCGCCTTCAGGACGTTGCTGGCCCGTGAGCCGTCGCGGGAGACGCCGCACGCGATGCGCAGCTCCTCCAGGGGCACGTGCCGCCCGTGGTGCGCGAGGACCATGGCGAGGGCGGCGGCGCCGCACTCCACGGCCTCCATCTGCAGGACGGTGGGCGTGCGGACGGTCTTCGGCCGCCTGCCCTTCGACGCGGGCCGCGGTGCCGCGCGGCGGCCGCGCCGCTGGGGCTCGGGGCGGTGCCTGCGACGGCCGCCGGGGGGCGGCAGCTGCTGCTGGGGTGTGGGGGAGGGGTGTGGTGCGGTCACGGAAGCAGCCAATCGATCGGGCGCTGCTCGGCGAGGTGGAAGGCGCCGGTGGCCGGGGTCATGGAGTCGAGCGCGAAGGGCGGCCCGTCGGCGGTGGACCACGCGTAGCCGGACGCGGTGCCGGACGACTTGTCGAGCCGGACGAGTACGGCGACGGGCGGCCCGTCCTTCGTGAACTGTCCGGCCAGCTCCTTGTCGCCGAGGAATGCGGTGATCTTCTGCCGGGTCTGCGCGGCACGCCCGACCGCCTGCACCCGGCCGCGCAGCGTCCCGTACTCCTGGGTGGGCACGGACTGGACGGTGAGATCCACCGAGGCGCCGACGGGGACGGTGGCGACGCTGTCCGCGGGTACATAGACCGTCGCGAGCAGTGGGTCGTGGCTGCCCGCCACCCGCTCCAGGGTGGCGACGTCGGCGCCGGTGGTGACGACGGTGCCGATCCTGGCGACGAGCGAGGTCACGCGGCCCGCGGCGATCGCGCGCACGACCTTGTCGCCCCGTTCCGTACGGACCTTGAGCACGGGAGCGCCCGTGGCGAGGCGCTTGCCCTCCTCGGCCAGGACGCGAGTGACCTGACCGGTGACGGGGCTCTGCAGGACGTAGCTGCCCCGGCCGTGCGTGAGGATGCCCGGCGCGCGGAGCGTGGAGGAGACCGAGCCGGTCACCGCCCAGACGCTCGCGGCGGCCATGACGACGAGGGTGACGGCGAGGACGAGCAGGCCCTGGGGGCGGGCGTAGCGCACCGGAAGGTCGAGTTCCTCGGGCGACTGCAGCTTGGACAGGGCCTGTTGGCGGAACTGCACGGAACGCTTCCCTTACTGTGCCTGTGGCGGCTGTGCCTGCGCCTGAACCCGTGGCGACTGTGCCTGTGGCGTCCGTGAGCCCCGGAACCAGAGGCTCCGGGGCTCACGAATCATGGCGTCTCGATGAGCGAGAGGCTCAGAGACCGGCGGTCAGGCCGGAGGCCAGGCCGGTGACGGCGCCGGTGTTGATGCCGGTGGCACCCTCGACCGTGCCGACGACGCCGGCGACGACGCCCGAGACCGGGGCGATGGAGTCAACGGTGTTGGTGACGTTGCTCGCGACACCGGCGACGAGGCCACCGGAGACGTTGTCGAGGTCGGCGTCGGAAATTTCGAGGGTCTCGACCTGGGGGACGTTGTTCATGGTGTGAGCTGCCCTTCTCATGAATGGTGCATAAGTGTTTCCCACTCCGCGGAACCTGGGGATTCGAATTCCGCGGCGAGCCAGGATCAAAGCACGTTCGCAGCTCGTACATCCAATCGACGGAGCGACCGTCGGGCACGGGTGAGGTGCTGAATCACCGCTGCGTGCAGGCGGTTTCACCGCGTGGCGGCAGCTCCTTCACAAGATTCACAGAAGGAAATCGAGGGCATGGCGGGACTCCCTTCAACAAATCGGACACGCGCGCGCCGAAGAGTGCGCTCTGTGGCCGGTGCACGGAAATTCGGGCGACGCCAGGAATGAATCGCGTGACCGGACTGCGTATTCGATGTGCAGGTTTATTGAAGACGTGCGCAGGGCGTTCCCGCGGGCGGGGCCCCGGTGCGTTGCGGGCGACGTCTTAATGTGTTGTTAACTCTGCGTAACTTGACCGTACTTGACCGTAGTTGCCCGGAGCGGTTGACTTCTCGTTCGCCAGCACCGCACCGCACCGCCCCGTCCTCGACGCGAGAGCGAGTCCGTGACTTCATCGTCTGTGCAGAGCTCCGACCTGCTCGTACCTCTCGACCTGGCTTTCTGGAACATCGAGACCGCCGAACACCCCATGCATCTGGGCGCGCTCGGCGTCTTCGAGGCCGACGGGCCCGGCGCGGCCGACCGCGCCGCCGACCTGCTCGCGGCCCGTGCGGCGGCCGTGCCGGGACTTCGGATGCGCATACGGTCCGTCCTGGTGCCCGTCGGCGGGGCGGTGCGCGTACCGGCGCCCGCCTTCGACCCGCTGGAGCACGTACGGCTCGCGGCGCCCGTGGCGGACTTCCACGCCGCGGCGGGGGCGCTGATGCGGCGGCCGGTGGAGCGCGGGCGGCCACCGTGGGAGGCGCACGTGCTGCCCGGTGCGGACGGCACGTCCTACGCGGTCATCTTCAAGTTCCACCACGCGCTCGCCGACGGGCTGCGCGCGCTGACCCTCGGCGCGGCCCTCCTCGACCCCGTCGACCTCCCCACCGCCCGGGAGCGGCCCCCGGCCCCCGCGGCCTCCCGCTGGTCCTTCCTGGACCCGCGCACCCTGCCCGACCGCGTCCGCGGCACGGTCGCCGACCTGGGGCAGGCCATCGGCATCGGTACGTCCGTCGCGCGCGCCACCTTGGGCATACGCTCCTGCGCCGCGCTCACCGCGGCCGCCTCCGGCACCCGCCGCACCGCCGGAGTCGTCCTCGACCTGGACGACGTGCACCTGGTGCGCAAGGCCGTCGGCGGCACCGTCAACGACGTCCTGATCGCGGTGGTCGCCGGCGCCCTGCGCCGCTGGCTCGACGAGCGCGGCGACTGCAGCGAGGGCGTCGAGCCGCGCGCCCTCATCCCCGTCTCGCGGCGCCGCCCGCGCTCCGCGCAGCCCCCGGGCAACCGGCTCTCCGGCTATCTGGTCCGGCTCCCCGTCGGCCACGAGGACCCCCTGGACAGGCTGCGCGCCGTACGCGCCGCCATGGACCGGAACAAGGAGGCGGGGCCGGAGCGGGGCGCCGGAGCCGTGGCGCTGCTCGCCGAGCACGTGCCGTCGCTCGGGCACCGGATCGGCGGCCCCGTCGTCGCCCAGGCCGCGCGGCTCCTCTTCGACATCCTCGTCACCAGCGTCCCGCTGCCCGGCATCGGCCTGCGGCTCGGCGGCTGCCGGCTCACCGAGGTCTACCCCTTTGCGCCCCTCGCCCGGGGGCAGTCGCTCGCCGTCGCCGTCTCCACCTACCGGGGCCGGGTCCACTACGGCCTGGTCGCGGACGCCGCCGCCGTACCCGATCTGGAGCTGCTCGCGCAGAGCGTGCGCGACGAGATCGACGGCCTCGTCGCGGCATGCGCCCAGGAAGCGGGTTTGGTGACGGGGCCCGCCGCTACGTAAAGTTCCACTTTTGGAGCTTCCGCGGACGACCAGACGCACCGCGGCACGGAATGACATGAGGACAGCGGCGATGACGGTGACAGACGAAAGCCAGGAGGAGACCGTTTCCCACGGCCCGGGCATCGACCCGGACCGTCTCGCCGTCTGCCTCAGCGTGCTCGACGAACTCGACAAGCTGGACGTCGACCACCCGGACGCGATCGCCGTGCGCCGGGCCACGGCCGGGATCTACCGGACGGTGAAGCAGCGCCGCCGCCAGGAGCGCCGCGCCGCCAAGACCGCCCACGACAAGGCCGTCACCGAGGCCACCGCCACCGGTTCCGCGCAGCGCATCGACGACGAGACCGAGGGCCTGCTGCCCTCCTCACGGACCGAGGAGGGCAGGATCGCGGGGATACTCCAGCGCCCGCGCTCCTGCTACACCTGCAAGACCCGGTACGTGGAAGTCGACTACTTCTACCACCAGCTCTGTCCGGAGTGCGCCCACCTGAACCGGACCAAGCGCGACGCCCGCGCCGACCTCACCGGCAAGCGCGCCCTCCTCACCGGCGGCCGCGCCAAGATCGGCATGTACATCGCGCTGCGGCTGTTGCGTGACGGTGCTCACACCACCATCACGACGCGGTTCCCCAAGGACGCCATCCGCCGCTTCAAGGCGATGGACGACTCGGCCGACTGGCTCCACCGCCTGGAGGTCGTCGGCATCGACCTGCGCGACCCGGCGCAGTCCGTGGCCCTCGCCGAGCAGGTCGCCGCGGCGGGCCCCCTCGACATCCTCATCAACAACGCGACGCAGACCGTGCGCCGCCTGCCCTCCGCGTACGCCGCGCTGGTCGACGGCGAGAGCGCGCCGCTGCCCGCCGGGGAGCTGCCCGCCCACTCCGTGATCGGCGCCTTCAACTCCGGAGCGGTGGACGGCCTGGCCGCGCTGCCCGTCGGCACCAGCGGCCTGGACGCGCAGCAGGTCGCCGACCTCGCTCTCGTCGCCGGCAACGCCAGCGTCGCCCGCCACCTCGACGGCACCGCCATCGACGCGGGCGGCCTGGTCCCGGACGTCGTCGAGAGCAACACCTGGGTGCAGACCATCGAGCAGATCTCCCCTGTGGAGCTCCTCGAAACCCAACTCTGCAACTACACCTCGCCATTCATCCTGATCAGCGCGCTGCGGCAGGCCATGGCCGACGCCGCGAAGAAGGCGTCGAGCGGCCGCTCCTACATCGTCAACGTCTCGGCGATGGAGGGCGTCTTCGGCCGCGGCTACAAGGGTGCGGGCCACCCGAACACCAACGCCGCGAAGGCCGCGATGAACATGGTGACGCGGACCAGCGCCCAGGAGATGTTCCAGACCGACGGCATCCTCATGACCTCGGTGGACACCGGCTGGATCACCGACGAGCGCCCGCACTACGACAAGCTGCGCCTGGCCGAGGAGGGCTTCCACGCCCCGCTCGACCTGATCGACGGCGCCGCCCGCGTGTACGACCCGGTCGTGCGCGGTGAGGCGGGGGAGGACCTGTACGGCGTCTTCCTGAAGGACTACGCGCAGGGCAAGTGGTAGTCCGCAGGCCGTAGCCGAGAGCCGTCTCGGTCGGCTCGGCGTCAGCCGTCTCAGCTTTTGGACAGCCGGTCCGGGTGTCGCGCGGTGCGCGTCCCGGACCGGCTGTCTGTTTCTCGCCAGTCGTGGCCCGTCCGCACCCCCGGCCCCCGCCGCCGCATGCCGCCGTGCGGGCTTCCTTGTCCGGAATCCACCCCGACTCAGCTCCCCATCGAGCGCCGCGCCGCTCATTTGGTTAATGTAGGGCGAACGGGCGGCCACGAGAGATCCACAAGCATCCTCGGCCGCTCCGGGGACAGGCCGGCACCACGGCCGCGGTCCCGCCAGAGAACGGCGCCACCGCGACCGAACTGCCCTTGTCCTTCCGTTACGCGACACAAAGGAGTGCGCGGTGACACCAGATCTGACGAAGCACGAAAAGCGACCGGCGGAACGCGGCGGCGAGCGGGCCACTCGGCCCACGAAGCTCCGCAACCTGGAGGCGTGGGCCAAGGCGGCCCCCATCCGCCTGGCCGGCTACGAGGACGACCTCGCCGAGCCGCACATCCTCCCCGGCATCGACTGAGTCACTGCCGGGCCCGGCACCGCGCCGGCGCACTTCGCCACGTGCCCCCTGTCTTCGACGGCCGGGGGCACAGGTGTTTCCGCCTCTTGATACGTCATGTGACGCATTGACCCCCGCAGTGTCAGCACGATTGCATGCTTGTGGTCCTCCGGTGGGGAGCCGGAGGAGAAATCGTGTCCAACTGGGGGGAAAATGAGTGCAGACGTGAACCGGAGCACCAGCAGACGTGCGCGGGCCGCCCTGAGCGCGGCCACCGTGGTCTGCGCGGTCACAGCGGTGCTTCCAGGAGCCGCCTCGGCCGCGCCGGCGACCGCGACGGGCGTCGTCGAGAGGGTCAGTGTCGCGACCGACGGCACCCAGGCCGACGACAACTCCGCCGGCGCCTCGATCACACCCGACGGCCGCCGCGTCGTCTTCTCGTCCGCGGCGAAGAACCTCACCTCCGACACCCCGTCCGAAGGCGACAAGGTGTACGTCCGCGACCGGCAGGCCGGGCAGACGCACCGGATGGGGCATCTGCCCCCGGTCCAGCCCCCGGTGATCAGCGGCAACGGGGAGTACGTCGCCTATCCGGTGCAGTGGATGAACAACGTGCGGATACGTCACTACGAGGTCGGCACGGGGCGGACGGCCTCCGGCAACTGCTCGCTCTTCACCTGCAACCAGCCGACGATGAACGGGAACGGCCGCATCACCGCATACGCCAGCATCTCCTACCGCCAGGCGACCTACGGACAGCGCGTCCAGGTCGAGGACTGGGACACCGACATCGTCGAGACCGTCGCCACCTTCGACCACACCGTCCCCTCCCGGCCGTCCCTCAGCGGCGACGGCCGCCACATCGCCTACCAGGACGGCAAGGCGCAGGACGTCTTCGTGCGGGACCGGACCGGCGGCACCACCTCGGGGCCGGTCGAGGGCCCGGCCAAGGAGGCGACACTCCTCCAGCTCAGCGAGGACGGCAGCAAGGTCGTCTACCTCTCGGGCCCCGACACCTACGTCCACGACGTGAGTTCGGGCACCGCGCAACAGGTGCCGAACGTCCGGGGCGTCGCCATCGACCCCACCGGCCGGTACCTGCTGTACGCCCCGCACGACACGACCGGACCGGCGCTCACGCTGCGCGACCTGAGCACCGGCACCGACCAGGTCGTCTCGGACCGGCCCGCCTCGGCCGGCACCGACGCGGTCAGCGCCGACGGGCGCGACGTGGTCTTCCAGTCCACGGCCGACGACATCGTGCCCGGCGACACCAACGGCAAGTCGGACGTGTTCGTCCGCCGCTTCGACTGATCGTTCCGCGTTGACATGTGAGGGAGTGGGTGTCTGTAATGGTGCTCGTGCCGCGTGGCGCCGACCAAAGAGCAGTGGGCAGGTCGGCGATCGGGCGAGCACCTTCACTCAAGGACGACGCCGATGGATACGTCGTGAGTTCACACCGCGCGTAACGGCCATGCCGTTCGAGGCATGCGCACCCCCAGGGCTTCCGCCCGATCCGTGCGCCCTCCCGCGCCCCGGCCACGCCTCCACCGCGTGCCCCCCTCACTTCACCGCGCCCGACGCGGCCTTCACCCTTCCGTACGGAGATCCGACACCGTCATGCCCACACCCTTCAACCAGTCCGTCATCGACGAGTTCCGCGCCAACGGCGGCAAGGTAGGCGGCCCCTTCGAAGGCGGCGACCTCCTGCTGCTCACCACCACCGGCGCGAAATCCGGCAAGGAGCACACCACGCCGCTCGGTTACGTCCGCGAGGGCGGCCTGCTCCTGATCATCGGGTCGAACCTGGGCGGTCCGCGCCACCCCGACTGGTACCACAACGTCCTCGCCCACCCCACGGTGACCGTCGAACTCGGCACCGACGCGTTCGAGGCCATCGCCGTCCCCGCCGAGGGCGAGCGGCGCGACCGGCTCTTCGAGCGCGTGGTCGCCGCCGAACCCGGATACGGCGACTACCAGGCGCACACCAGCCGGGCCCTGCCGGTCGTCGTCCTTGAACGGCCCGCGCACGACGCCGACATCCCCGCGGAGGCAGCCGACTTCGCGGACAAGATGGTCCAGGTGCACCGCTGGCTCCGCGGCCAGCTGCGGCACGTACGCGACGAGACCGACGCGTACTTCGCCGGGCTCGCCGCACACCGCGGGCCGGAGGCACCGCCGTCACCGGGCCTCGGGCTGCAGATCCGCCAGCACTGCCTGGCGTTCTGCGACGCCCTGGAGTTCCACCACACCGGCGAGGACGCCCACCTCTTCCCCGTCATGGCGGGCCACCACCCCGAACTGCGCGACACCTTCGACCGGCTCGCGGAGGAACACCGGACGATCGCCCGCATCCAGCAGGAGCTGGCCGCGCTCCTCGCGGCCGTCGGAGGCGCGGAACCCGAGCGGTTCCGCGCTGAACTCGCCCGAATGAGCGCGGAGTTGACGGCCCACCTCGACTACGAGGAGGAGGCGCTGCTGCCGGTCCTCGCCGCGCTCCCGTGGCCTCCCGTGCCGCCGGGCGGCGAGTGAGCCGACGCCGGCGCGGGCCTTCCCGGTCTCAGGCCCGCGCCGGCCCCGTGCTCTCCCGTTCGATGAGCCGCGGCAACGGCACCTGAACCGTCGCCGCGGGACCGTCGTCGAGGAGGGCGAGGAGTTCGCGGGCCGCGGTGCGGCCGAACGACAGCGTGTCCCGCGACAGGGCCGTCAGCCACGGGTGCACCATGCGGCACAGCGCCGAGTCCTCCCAGGCGACGACCGAGACGTCGTCCGGGACCGCGAAACCCAGGGAGCTCGCGGCGGCGACACCGGCGACGGCCATCACGTCGTTGTCGTACACGAGCGCCGTCGGCGGCTCCGCGGACTCAAGCACCCGCCGGGTGGCCGCGGCGCCCTCGGCGTCGGAGTAGTCCGTCGTCACCGAACGCACGCCCGAAAGGCCGCGGCCCGCCGCCTCGACGCGCAGCGTCCGGATCCGCCGCTCGGTGTGCGCGAGCCCCTCCAGACCCGCGATGTGGACGATGCGGCGGTGCCCGAGCGCGTACAGGTGGCCGACGACCGAGGCCATCGCGCCCGCGTCGTCCGCCCACACCGTGGAAAGACCCGGAGGCCCGGCCTCCGGGTCGGGCACCCCGCCCGTCACCACAGCGGGCAGCCCCAGCTCGTCGAGGAGCGCGGGCCGCGGATCGTCCGTGCGCGGGTCCACCACCAGGACGCCGTCCACCCGGTGCTCGGCCCACCAGCGGCGGTAGACCGCGCACTCGGCCGCCACGTCCTCCACCACCTGGAAGAGCAGCCCCAAGTGCCGCTCGGCCAGCACCTCCTGGATGCCCGAGATCAGCTGCAGGAAGAACGAGTCGACGCCCAGCGTCGCCGCAGGGCGCGCCACCACCAGGCCCACCGTCGCCGAGCCCTCGCCGGACAGGGCGCGCGCCGCCGTGCTGGGCCGCCACCCCAGCTGCTCCGCGACCCGGCGCACCCGGTCACGGGTGATGTCGGAGACGCCGGGCCGGTCGTTGAGCGCGAAGGAGACGGCGCTCTCGGAGACCCCGGCCCGGCGCGCGATGTCCTTCATGGTCGGCCGGCGCGCCGGTGACCGCTTGCCTTGCACCCGTTGCCCCTTTCCTGGCTGCCGGATACTAATGCGCTTGAGCGGTGAGACTCTAAAGCGCATTAGTCAGCGCCCGCAAGGCTTTCAACGCACCCAGCTGACCAGGGGAGTTGCCCCGCAGGTCGCCCGATCTTCGAATTCGGTTCCCCGAATCCATTGACTTTGCGCCACCGTTCCGTGCAGGGTCTGCCTCGGCGTGGATTGCCCGGCTCGGACGGTCGCAGTCACCGCCGTCCCACGCTGGGCCGAGCAAAGGAGCCGTTTCACCGTGCGTATCTCCCGTATCCCCCGCAGAGCGGTCGCCGCAGGCGCCGTCCTCGCCGTCCTGCTGCCGCTGAGCGCCTGTGGCGACGGAGGTGACGGCAGCGGTTCCACGGACGCGTCGGGAAAGATCGAAGGCAAGATCACCTTCCAGACCTGGAACCTGAAGGCCAACTTCAAGCCCTACTTCGAAGGCTTGGTCGACGAGTTCGAGAAGAAGTACCCCGGCACCGAGGTGAAGTGGGTCGACCAGCCCGGCGAGGGCTATGCCGACAAGATCAGCGCCGACGCCGCCGCGGGCACGCTCCCCGACGTCGTCAACGTCTCGCCCGACCTGGTCGCCCCGCTCGCCAAGGCCGGCCTCGCCCTCGACCTCGGCAAGGCCGCGGGGAAGTACGAGAAGGAGTACCTCCCGGGCGCCTGGAAGAGCCACCAGATACCGGGCATGGACGGGACGTACGCCTTCCCCTGGTACCTCAACACCGGCCCGCTCTTCTACAACAAGCGCCTCTTCAAGGACGCGGGCCTCGACGAGAACAAGCCCCCGAAGACGTACGACCAGCTCTTCGACAACGCCCTGGAGCTCGCCGAGAAGAGCGACGGCAAGGTCGCCACCCTCGCCAACGTCCCCACCATCGAGGACTTCGGCCGCTACGGCGTGCCGCTCATGAACAAGGAAGGCACCGGCTTCACCTTCAACGACGCCAAGGGTGTCGAACTCCTCACGAAGTACAAGAAGTTGTACGACGCCAAGGCGCTCGACGGGCAGGCGCTGACCGCCACGCCGGAGTCGACGGGCAAGAAGTTCCTCACCGAGGCCGTCGCCATGAACCCCGGCAGCGCGCTCGACCTGGAGAAGTTCAAGAAGGACGCGCCGAAGCTCTACAAGAACATCGGCATCACCCCGCAGATCAGCAACACCGGCAAGGACAACATGTACGTGATGGGCGTGATGGTGAACGCCCGCACGAAGCAGACGCCGGCCGCCGTCGCCTTCGCGCACTTCGTCACCGACGCGAAGCACCAGATGGAGTTCGCCAAGAAGGTCGCGATCTTCCCCAGCACCGAGGGCTCCCTCGACGACCCGTACTTCACGAAGCAGGACGGCAAGGAGGAGACCCGGGTCCGCGTCGCCGCCGCGAAGTCCATCAAGACCGCGGTGAACTACACGCCCGTGCTGTTCAGCGAGCAGATGAAGGTCGAGCTGCGCAACGCCGTCGCCAGGGCGCTGCAGGGCAAGGAGAGCCCGAAGGAAGCGCTTGACAACGCTGTCAAGAACTGTGACCGGCTGCTGAAGACCAGCTGAGGCCAGGGACCCGTACGACCATGAAGAGCCCCACCGCCGCCAAGGCGACCCCGACCGACATCGGCGCCGCGGGCCCCGCGCTCAAGGGGCCCGGCCCCGAAGGGCGCGGCGGCCGCCGCCGCATCCGCCGCCAACTCCCCACCAGCCCCTGGCTGTTCGCCGCCCCCGGGCTCGTGATCGTCGCGGTCTTCATCCTCTACCCGTTCGTCAGCACCCTCAACAACTCCTTCACGGACAAGCGGACACTGATCCCGGGCGAGTACGTCGGCCTCGCCAACTTCCGTGAGCTGCTGCACGACGACATGTTCTGGATCGGCCTGCGCAACAGCACGATCTACGTCCTCGTGGTCGTCCCGGCACTCGTCGTGCTGCCCCTGCTCCTCGCGATGCTCGTCCAGAAACACATCCCCGGCATCACCTTCTTCCGGTCCGCCTTCTACACCCCGGTCGTCGCCTCGATCGTCGTCGTGGGCCTGATCTGGGTGTGGATGCTGGACGAGCGAGGCCTGGTCAACGCCGTCCTGGAAGCGGTCGGCGTCGGGAAGGTCGGCTTCCTCAGCGACCAGTGGCTGCTGCTGTTCAGCGCGATGGCCGTGACGGTCTGGAAGGGCCTCGGCTACTACATGATCATCTATCTCGCGGCGCTCGCCAACGTGCCGCGCGAGCTCCACGAGGCGGCGGCGGTCGACGGCGCCGGGGCGTTCCGCCGCTTCCTCACCGTCACCGTGCCCGCCGTGCGCTCCACCATGGTCCTGGTCGGCGCGCTCTCCTCGGTCGCCGCCTTCAAGGTGTTCTCCGAGGTGTACCTGATGGCCGGACCCACCGGCGGCCCGGCCGGCGAGGACACCACGCTCGTGATGCTGGTGCAGCGCGTCGGCACCGGCCTGACCGGACGGGTCGGCTACGCCTCGGCCATCTCGGTCGTCGTCTTCGTCGTCACCGTCGCACTGATGCTGCTCGTACTGCGGGCGGACCGGAAGGAGGACGCGTGAGCACCGCCGAGAAGATCCCCCCGACGGCCACCGGGCGTGCCGCGGCCGGGAAGCCCCGCCGTCGCCGGATCACCGACGAGAACGGCCGCCGGATGCCCGTGTGGGAGATCGTCCTGCGCTACGGACTCCTCCTCGCCGTCCTGGCGTTGATGATCGGCCCGTTCCTCTGGCAGCTGTCCACGTCCCTCAAGGGGCCGCACGAGGACATCTTCAGCTCCCCGCCGAAGTTCCTGCCCTCCGACCCCACCTTCCACAACTACGAGCGGGTCGCCGACACCATCCCCGTCTGGGACTACGCCCTCAACTCCCTGAAGGTGGCCGCAGCCAACGTCGTCACCAACTGCGTGGGCGCGACGCTCGCCGGATACGCGCTCGCGCGCCTGCGCTACCGCGGCCGCAAAGCGGCGACCGTCGTCTTCATCCTCGCCATGCTGGTCCCCGTCGAAGGCATCATCATCGCCCAGTTCACCACCATGCGTGAGCTCGGCCTGAACAACACCCTCGTCGGCGTACTGCTGCCCGGCTGCGTGTCCGCGCTCAACGTCCTGCTGATGCGCAACGCTTTCCTGAACGTGCCCTACGAGATCGAGGAAGCCGCGTTCGTGGACGGCGCCAACGTCTGGCAGCGGTTCCTGCGCATCGCGCTGCCCGCCGTCAAGGGCACCCTCGCCGTCGTCGCGATCTTCGCCTTCATGGGGGCCTGGGACGACTTCCTGTGGCCGCTCATCGTGCTCAGCGACCCGGAGCGGTTCACCCTCACCATCGGCCTGAACTACCTGCACGGCACCTTCGCCAACGACGAGCGCCTCGTCGCCGCGGGCACGGTCATCGCCGTGCTCCCGCTGATCGTCCTCTTCGCCTGCCTCCAGCGGTACTTCTTCCGCGGGGTGGGGGAGGGCGCGGTCAAGGGCTGAACGGCTCGTCCGAACACACCAGAACCAGGATCCGCATTGCCTTCCGCATCGCCTTCGGGCACGCCCGCATCGCCTTCGGGCCCGCCGCGCTTCGGCGCCAACTACACGCCCGCCCAGGGGTGGTTCCACCACTGGCTCGACTTCGACCTCGACGCCGTGCGCGCCGACCTCGACGCGATCGCCTCGCTGGGCCTCGACCACATCCGGGTCTTCCCGATCTGGCCGTACTTCCAGCCCAACCGCACCCTGATCCGGCCGCGCGCCGTCGACCAGCTGGTCCAGCTCGCCGACGCCGCCGCCGAACGCGGACTCGACGTCAACGTCGACGGCCTCCAGGGGCACCTGTCCAGCTTCGACTTCCTGCCCGCGTGGACCCAGACCTGGCACCGGCGGAACATCTTCACCGACCCCGACGTGGTGGCCGGGCAGGCCGCGTACCTGCGCACGCTCGCCGCCGCCCTCGCCGACCGGCCGAACTTCATCGGCATGACCATCGGCAACGAGATCAACCAGTTCTCCGCGGGCCCGCACCCCGACCCCGACCGCATCACCCCGGAACAGGCGGAGTCCTGGCTGCGCACGGTCCTCGCCGCCTGCGAGGAGGGCGCCCCCGGCAAGCTGCACCTGCACGCCGAGTACGACGCCGCCTGGTACCAGGACGACCAGCCCTTCACCCCGGCGCAGGCCGCCCGGCTCGGCGCCGTCACCGCCGTGCACTCCTGGGTCTTCAACGGCACGGCCCAGCGTCACGGGCGCACCGGCACGGCCACCCGGACCCATGCGGCGTACATGATCGAGCTGTCCAAGGCCTGGGCTGACGACCCGCGCAGGCCCGTCTGGCTCCAGGAGGTCGGCGCGCCCGCACCGCTGATCCCGGCGGAGCACGCCGCGTCCTTCACCGAGGACACGATCACGGCGGCGCTCGACTGCCAGGACGTGTGGGGCGTGACGTGGTGGTGCTCCCACGACGTGTCACGCGACCTCGCGGACTTCCCCGAACTTGAGTACAGCCTGGGCCTGTTGACCAATGACGGCGCGGTCAAGCCCGCCGGTGCGGCGATCGCGCGAATCGCCGGGGAGTGGCGCGGCCGTACGCACACGCCCGCGCCCCGAACGACCGCGGTGGTCGTGGACGACGCCTTGGAACGGCGCTCGGAGTGCGCCCCCGGCGGCGCCGTCTTCGAGGCGTTCGCGCGGCTGGCCGAGGACGGTGTCCGGCCCGCGGTGGTCCTCGCCGGACGGGCGGGGGATGCCGGGTACCTCGCTGCGCGAGGCATCAGCGAAGTGCTGCTGCCGGCGGACATCCGGTAGGCGCCCGCCCGCCCGTCTCACACGGGGCTCCGCCCCGGACCCCGCTCCTCAAACGCCGGAGGGGCTGAAATTGCCCCCGGCTCCTCAAGCGCCGGAGGGGCTGAAGTTGTCCCCCGGGCTCCTCGAACGCCGGAGGGGCCGAGATTTCCCGCACACCCGAACACATCGGAGAAGCCTCATGCATGACGACCGCACCCTGGTCGAAGCCCGTCTCAAGCGCGTTCTGGACGAGCGCGTCAGGCCCGCCGTGTATCCGGCCTCCGTACCGCTGGACGTCGCGGTGTGGAACGCGCCGGGCGAGCCGGTACCGGTCGCCGAAGGGCTCACCGCCGAGCCGTCGCCGACCTCCGTCGGCGAGAAGTGGGGCGCGCCCTGGGGGACCAGCTGGTTCCGGGTGACCGGGACCGTGCCGAAGGAGTGGGCGGGGAAGACCGTCGAGGCGATCCTCGACCTCGGCTTCGACGAGAACATGCCCGGCTTCCAGTGCGAGGGCCTCGTCTACCGCCCCGACGGCACCCCGGTGAAGGGTCTCAACCCGCGCAACCAGTGGGTGCGGATCGCCGCGCCCGCCGAGGGCGGCGAAGAGGTGCGGCTGCACATCGAGGCCGCCTCCAACCCCGTCATCCTCGACTACCACCCCTTCCTGCCCACCCGGCTGGGCGACAAGGAGACCGCCGGCAGCGAACCCCAGTACAGGCTGGAGCGCATGGACCTCGCCGTCTTCGACGAGACGGTGTGGCAGCTCGTCATCGACCTGGAGGTCCTCGGTGAGCTGATGCGGGAGCTGCCCGAGGACTCCGGGCGGCGCTACGCCATCGTGCGCGCGGTCGGCCGTGCGCTCGACGCCGTCGACCTCCAGGACGTGAACGGCTCGGCCGCCGCCGCCCGCGCCGAGCTGGAGACGGTGCTCACCACTCCCGCCGAGCCCTCCGCCCACCGCATCAGCGCCGTCGGTCACGCGCACATCGACTCGGCCTGGCTGTGGCCGCTGCGTGAGACGGTGCGCAAGGTGGCGCGTACGACGTCGAACATGACCGCGCTCATCGAGGACGAGCCCGACTTCGTCTTCGCCATGTCGCAGGCGCAGCAGTGGGCGTGGATCAAGGAGCACCGGCCCGAGGTGTGGGCGAAGGTGAAGAAGGCGGTCGCCGACGGCCGGTTCGTGCCGGCGGGCGGCATGTGGGTCGAGTCGGACACGAACATGCCGGGTTCGGAGGCGATGGCCCGTCAGTTCGTGCACGGCAAGCGGTTCTTCTTGGACGAGTTCGGCGTCGAGAACGACGAGGCGTGGCTGCCCGACACCTTCGGCTTCGCCGCCGGCCTCCCGCAGATCATCAAGGCGGCGGGCTCCAAGTGGCTGCTCACCCAGAAGATCTCCTGGTCGCAGACCAACCGCTTCCCGCACCACACCTTCAACTGGGAAGGCATCGACGGCACCCGCATCTTCACGCACTTCCCGCCCGTCGACACCTACAACTGCTCGATGAAGGGAAGTGAGATCGCGCATGCCGCGAAGAACTTCAAGGACAAGGGTGTGGCGCGGCACTCCCTCGCGCCCACCGGGTGGGGCGACGGAGGCGGCGGCACCACCCGCGAGATGATCGCGAAGGCCGCGCGGATGCGGGACCTGGAGGGCTCGGCGACCGTTCGGTGGGAGACGCCGCGGGAGTTCTTCGAGAAGGCCGAGGCCGAGTACCCGAACGCCCCCGTCTGGGTCGGCGAGCTCTACCTCGAACTGCACCGCGCGACCCTCACCAGCCAGGCCGGCACCAAGCAGGGCAACCGCCGCAGCGAGCACCTGCTGCGCGAGGCGGAGCTGTGGGCCGCGACGGCCGCCGTCCGGTGCGAGGAATTCGCGTACCCTACCGAGCAGTTGGACCGCATCTGGAAGACGGTGCTGCTCCACCAGTTCCACGACATCCTGCCCGGCTCGTCCATCGCCTGGGTGCACCGCGAGGCCCGCGCGACCTACGCGGCGCTCGCCCAGGAACTCGACGGCATCATCGGCGCGGCGCAGCGCGCTCTCGCCGGTGAGGGGACCGGCGCACTGGTCTTCAACTCCACGCCGCACACCCGCGACGGCGTCCCCGCGGGCGGTGCCCGGGCCGCCGGGGCCGACGGCGAGGCGGCGCTCGCCCCGCGTGCGGAGGGCGGCTTCGTCCTCGACAACGGCCTGCTGCGGGTGGAGATCGACGGGCGCGGCCTGGTCGTCTCCGCGTACGACCTCGTGGCCGGCCGGGAGACCGTCCCGCCCGGGCAGGCGGCGAACCTGCCGCAGCTCCACGCCGACTTCCCGAACATGTGGGACGCGTGGGACGTCGACGAGTTCTACCGCAACACCGTCAGCGACCTCACGGACGCCGACGAGGTCGTGCCGGGCGAGGGCGCGTCGGTCCGAGTCGTGCGCACCTTCGGCGACTCGCGCCTCACGCAGGTGCTCTCGCTCGCCCCCGGCGGCCGGCGCCTCGACATCGACACCGAGGTCGACTGGCACGAGACGGAGAAGTTCCTCAAGCTGGCCTTCCCGCTGGACATCCACGCGGAGCGGTACGCGTCGGAGACCCAGTTCGGCCACTTCTACCGCGCCACGCACACCAACACGAGCTGGGAGGCCGCCAAGTTCGAGGCGTGCAACCACCGCTTCGTGCACATCGAGGAGCCGGGCTGGGGCGTCGCCCTCGTCAACGACTCGACGTACGGCCACGACGTGACCCGCACCGTCCGCGCCGAGGACTCCGGCACGACCACGACGGTCCGCGTCTCGCTGCTGCGCGCCCCGCGCTTCCCCGACCCCGAGACGGACCAGGGCGTCCACCGCTTCCGGCACGCGCTGGTGCCGGGGGCGGGGATCGGCGACGCGGTGCGCGAGGGGTACCGCATCAACCTGCCCGAGCGCCGGCTCACCGGTGGCTCCGAGGTGGCGCCGCTGGTGACGGTCGACGACGACGCGGTGGTGGTCACCGCGGTCAAGCTCGCCGACGACGGCAGCGGTGACGTGGTCGTCCGCTTCCACGAGGCACACGGCGGCCGGGCCCGCGCCACACTGACGGCCGGCTTCCCGGTCGGCTCGGTCACGGTGACCGACCTGCTGGAGCGGCCGCTCGCCGGGGTGGCGGCACCGGAGCTCGCGGGTGCCGCGGTGCCGGTGAAGCTCCGGCCGTTCGAGCTGGTGACGCTGCGGTTCACGCGGAGCTGACGCCCGCCGGGCACTCCCTCACCCGTCGGTCCGCAGCCACACGCGGAGCGGGCCGACGGGTGCGAAGCCGTGACGGAGCGCGGCCGTGAGATCGTCGCCGTGCTCGTAGCCGACGGCTGGCACGCCGGGCCAGAGGCGGGCCGTGGCGTCCAGGCAGGAACTCCAGGCGGTGTCCAGGTCGTCGTCGGCGGCGAAGAGGTTGGAGATGCCGATGACGGACGCGGCGGGAAAGGCGACGGCGCCCGCCGTGACGCGGTCCTCGGCCTTGGCCGCCAAGAACACCGCTCCGTCGTCGAACAGAGCGGGCCGGAACAGTCCTTCGCTCTCGCCGTCACCGCTCCACGCGGCCTCCCACGCGGACAGCCGGCCGGCGCCCTCGACGGGCTCCCAGCCACCGCCGCGCGGTGCGGACTCCGCCGCGGGCCGGTGGATCCACCGTGCCTCGAACAGCACCTCGAAGCCGGCCGCGGAGAGGTCCAGCGTGCCGAAGCTGTCCTTGACCGAGGCGCCGGGTGACGTGACGTCGATGCGGGCGAGCACGTCGTCGGGTGTCGCGTCGGGGGAGAGCGTCACGGCGTCGGGGTACAGCGGGGGAGTGCGCCGGGGGCTCGCCCAGACGCCGCCTTCGACGGCACCGGGCACGCCGTGGGAACGGCAGACGGCGTCGCACCAGGCGGCGTTGTTGCGTACGGCTGAGGCCACGGCCGTGAGCGTGGCCGTGTTCGGGGTGGTGCGCGGGTCGGTGATCACTGGGGGATGGTGTCAGGGGCGGCCGGATCGCGCCGCTCATTTAACTCAGCCCTCCACCTGGCCCCGCAGCCAGTCCTCCACCTCGCCGACGTGTGCCGCCGCCGCGGCCCGCGCCGCCTCCGGGTCCCGTGCCACGAGCGCCCGGTGGATGCGGGCGTGTTCGCGCCGGGTGCGTGCGAAGGCGTCTTCCTCCTGGTAGCCGCGCCACACCCGGGCGCGGAACGTGCGCGAGGAGAGGCCCTCCAGTATCGCGGCCATCGTGTCGTTTCCCGCCGCGAAGGCGATCGCGCGGTGGAACGCCAGATCGTGCGAGAGGATCTCCTCCGGGTCCTCGGTGGCGTTCATGGCGTCCAAGTGCTTCGCCACATCGGCGAGTTGGGTCTCCGTGATCCGCGCGGCGGCCAGCGCGGTCGCCGTGGACTCCAGGGCCCGGCGTACCTCCAGGAGCTCGACCAGTTGCGGTCCACGGGACAGGTCCGCCACCACGCCGAAGGTCTCCAGGAGGTCCCCGGCCTCCAACTGCGTGACGTAGATGCCGGAGCCGTGCCGTGCTTCGAGGACGCCGAGCACCGTCAGGGCGCGGATCGCCTCCCGCATCGAACTGCGCGACAGGCCCAGCTGGACGGCCAAGTCCCGCTCGGTGGGCAGGCGTTGGCCCGGTTCGAGGCGCCCCTCGCCGATCATCTCCTTGATCTGCTCGATGGCCCGCTGCGTCACGGTGCCCTTCTGCGGGGCGGGCTGCTCCGGTCGGTCCACGTAACGCTCCTCCACTGGCCGAGTGCGCCGCAGTCTAGTCAGAGTCGTGGTCCGACGTGGTCCGACCACTACGGCCGGAAAGCGGAAAAAGTCGCCGACGAAGGGTGTTGTGGGCGGCAAGTGGTCTGATAAATATTCGCGTCACCAAGACCTGGCATCCATTCGCTCACTCTCGATCACGCGCCACCCTTCTTCGTTCCCACTCGGTGAGGAGCTGTCAGATGGTCGGCAGGAAAGTGCGCAACAGGGCTGACGGGAGGGGGGTTTCGCGGACGGTACGCACCGCGGCCGCGGCCGCTTACGCGTCCCTCGCCCTCGCCGCGTGCGGCAGCCGCGCACAGGACTGACCACTCGCTGGTTCCCCGCGCTCCCGCCCCCTTCCGGAAAGGCCTCCCGGTGCCCCCGACCCCCTCCCGCGTCACCGCGGTCGACACCTACGACATACGGTTCCCGACCTCACGGGAACGGGACGGGTCCGACGCGATGAACCCGGACCCCGACTACTCCGCCGCCTACGTGGTGCTCCGCACCGACGCCGCCGACGGCCTGGCGGGGCACGGCTTCACCTTCACCATCGGCCGCGGCAACGACGTCCAGGTCGCCGCGATCCGCTCCCTGCGCCACCACGTGATCGGCCGCCCTGTCGACGAGCTCTGCGCCGACCCCGGCACGCTCAGCCGCGACCTCGTCGGCGACAGCCAGCTGCGCTGGCTCGGCCCCGAGAAGGGCGTGATGCACATGGCCATCGGCGCCGTCGTCAACGCCGTCTGGGATCTGACGGCCAAGCGTGCCCGCAAGCCGCTCTGGCAGCTGCTCGCCGACGCTCCGCCCGAATGGCTCGTCTCCCAAATCGACTTCCGCTACATCACCGACGCCCTCACCCCGGAGGAGGCCCTGGGGCTGCTGCGGTCCGGCCGCGTGGGCGCGGCGGACCGCACGGCGCGGCTGGCCGAGCACGGCTTCCCCGCCTACACCACGTCGCCCGGCTGGCTCGGCCACAGCGACGAGAAGCTCACCCGGCTCGCCCGGCAGGCCGTCGCCGACGGCTTCACCCAGATCAAGCTGAAGGTCGGCGCCGATCTCGCCGACGACATCCGCCGCTGCCGCACCGCGCGCGAGGCCATCGGCCCCGGCATCCGCATGGCCGTCGACGCCAACCAGCGCTGGAACGTCGACGAGGCCGTCCGGTGGACGCGCGCCCTCGCCGCATTCGACCCCTACTGGGTCGAGGAGCCCACCAGCCCCGACGACGTCCTCGGCCACGCCGCGATCCGCACGGCCGTCGCCCCCGTGAAGGTCGCCACCGGCGAACACGTGCAGAACCGCATCGTCTTCAAGCAGCTCCTCCAGGCCGGCGCCATCGACATCCTCCAGATGGACGCGGCACGGGTCGGCGGGGTCAACGAAAACCTCGCCATCCTGCTGCTCGCCGCCAAGTTCGGCGTCCCCGTCTGCCCGCATGCGGGCGGCGTCGGCCTCTGCGAGCTCGTCCAGCACCTGTCGATGTTCGACTACGTGGCGCTCGCGGGCACCACCGAGAACCGCGTCATCGAGTACGTCGACCACCTCCACGAGCACTTCACCGACCCGGTGGTGATCCGCGCGGGCCACTACAGGGCCCCGATCGCGCCGGGCTTCTCGGCGACGATGCGGGCCGAGTCCATCGCCGAATTCACCTACCCGGACGGCACGTTCTGGGCCGCCGACCTCGCACAGGACGGGGGAGCAGCCGCATGACCGACTTCCAAGGTCTCAAGGCCCTGGTCACGGGCGGGGCGTCCGGCATCGGCCGGGCCACCGCCGAACTCCTCACCGCGCGCGGAGCGGACGTGGCCGTCCTCGACCTCGACCCGAGCGGCGTGCGGGAACCCCTTCGCGCGTACGTCGCCGACGTGGGCGACGACGCGTCCGTACGGGACGCCGTCGCCTCGGCCGCGGCCGACCTCGGCGGACTGGACGTCCTCGTCAACAACGCGGGCATCGGCGCACAGGGCACCGTCGAGGACAACGACGACGCCCAGTGGCACTCCGTCCTGGACGTCAACGTCCTCGGGGTCGTCCGCACCAGCCGCGCCGCCCTGCCCCATCTGCGCGTCTCGACGAGCGCCGCGATCGTCAACACCTGCTCCATCGCCGCGACCGCCGGCCTGCCGCAACGCGCCCTGTACGCGGCGTCGAAGGGAGCGGTGCTCTCCCTCACCCTCGCCATGGCCGCCGACCACGTACGCGAAGGGGTGCGCGTCAACTGCGTCAACCCCGGCACCGTCGACACCCCGTGGGTCGGCCGCCTCCTGGACGCCGCCCCCGACCCGGCCGCCGAACGGGCCGCCCTGGCGGCCCGCCAGCCCACCGGCCGCCTGGTCACGGCGGACGAGGTCGCGGGCGCCATCGCCTACCTGGCGAGCCCCCTCTCCGGCGCCACCACGGGCACCGCGCTCGCCGTCGACGGCGGCATGCAGGGCCTACGGCTCCGACCGGAGAAGCGGTGAGCGCCCCGGAGCCGGTGAGCGCCCCGGAGCCGGTGAGCTCCCTGGAACTGGTGAGTGGCCCGGAATCGGCGAGCGGCTTGGAACCGGTGAGCGCGCCGGAACCGGCGAGTGGCCTGGAACCGGCGAGTGCCCTGGAGCCGGTGAGCTCCCTGGAACTGGTGAGTGGCCCGGAACCGGTGAGCGGCTTGGAACCGGTGAGCGCGCCGGAACCGACGAGTACCCGGGGGCCGGCGAGTGCCCCGGAACCGGCGAGCGGCCCGGAATCGGCGAGTGCCCCGCAACCGGTGAGCGGCCCGGAACCGGCGAGCGCGCCGGAACCGACGAGTGCCCCGGAACCGACGAGTGCCCCGGAACCGGCGAGCGGCCCGGAATCGGCGAGTGCCCCGCAACCGGTGAGCGGCCCGGAACCGGCGAGCGCCCTGGAGCCAGCGAACTCCCTGGAGCCGGCGAGTGCTTTGGAGCCGACGAGTGCCCTGGAGCCGGCGAGTGCCTTGGAGCCGACGAGTGCCCTGGACCTGGTGAGCGCCCTGGAACAGGCGAGCGCCCGGGGACCGGCGAGTGCCCCGGAACCGACGGGTGCGCCGGAATCGGCGAGCGGTCTGGCGCGGCGTGCTCTCGGGCGTAGTGGCGTCCAGGTGACCGTGCTGTCCTTCGGGGCCGCCGGCATCGGCAACCTCTACGCGCCGGTCGCCGATGATCAGGCCGCCGCCGCCCTCGACCACGCCTGGAACGCGGGCATCCGCTACTTCGACACCGCCCCGCATTACGGCCTCGGTCTGTCCGAGCGCAGGCTGGGGGAGGCGCTGCGCGACCGGGACCGCTCCTCGTACGTCATCTCGACGAAGGTCGGCAGACTCCTGGAGCCGGCCGACGAGGCGACCGGCGACGACCTAGCCGACGGCGGTTTCGCGGTGCCGCGCACGCACCGCAGGGTCTGGGACTTCAGCGCGGACGGGGTACGCCGGTCGATGGAGTCCAGCCTCACCCGCCTCGGCGTCGACCGCCTCGACGTCGTCTTCCTGCACGACCCCGACGACCACGCCGAAGAGGCCTTCCGCGAGGGCTACCCGGCCCTGGAGAAGCTGCGCTCCGAAGGCGTCGTCGGCGCGATCGGAGCCGGCATGAACCAGGCGGAGATGCTCACCCGCTTCGTCCGCGAGACCGACGTCGACGCCGTGCTCTGCGCCGGCCGCTACACCCTCCTTGACCACGGGGCCCTAGCCGAGCTGCTGCCCGCGGCGAGCGAGCGCGGCACCTCGGTCGTCATCGGCGGCGTCTTCAACTCCGGCCTGCTCGCCGACCCCAGGCCAGGGGCACGGTTCGACTACACCGAGGCGCCGCCCGGACTGCTGGCGCGCGCCCGCGCCCTGCGGGCGGTGGCCGAACGGCACGGCACCACGCTCCGGGCCGCCGCGCTCGCCTTCCCCTCCGGCCACCCGGCCGTCGCCAGCGTGCTGGTCGGCGTCCGCGCCCCCGAGCAGGTCACCGACGCCGCCGCACAGTTCGCCGCCGAGGTGCCCGCCGGTTTCTGGCGGGAGGCGAGGGAGACAGGGCTGCTGCCGCCGGAGGTGCCGGTCCCCGGAGAGGCGCGGCGGGATATGGATGAAGACATACCGGGAGGCGTACGGGGAAGGCACCGGCTGTGAGAGTCACCCTGCACACCGAGGCCTGCACCGACCACGCCGACGCCTACGACACCTACGACACCTACGACGCCGCGCACCGCGAGGTGCCGGCCGAACTCACCGTCGCGATCCGCGCTGCGGGCGCCTCTTCCTGGACGATCCGGCGCAGCGGGGCCGACCTCTTCCATGCTCTGGAGCGCGGGGATTACGGGCGCATGCCCGTCCTGCGGGAGCTGCCGTGACCGGGACCGGGCCGCTCCTCGTCGACGCCCACCACCACGTGTGGGACCTCTCCGTGCGCGACCAGGAGTGGATCACCGGCGACGCCCTCGCGCCGATCCGCAGGAACTTCACCCTGGCCGACCTCGCGCCCGAGGCCCGCGCGGCGGGCGTCGGTGCCACGATCCTCGTCCAGACGGTGACCGTCCCGGACGAGACCCCGGAGCTCCTCGCCCTCGCGGCGGACAGCGACCTCGTGGCGGGGGTCGTCGGGTGGACGGACCTCACCCGCCCGGACGTGGCCGACACGCTGGCCGCACTGCGTGAACTGCCGGGCGGGCAGCACCTGGTGGGCATCCGCCATCAGGTACAGGGTGAGCCGGAGCCGGAGTGGCTGCTGCGCCCCGACGTCCGCAGGGGCCTCGCGGCGGTCGCTGCGGCCGGACTCGCCTACGACCTCGTCGTGCTGCCCCATCAGCTGCCCGCCTGCGCCAAGGCGGCCGCGGAGATGCCTGAACTCACGTTCGTGCTGGACCACTTGGGAAAGCCGCCCATCGCGTCGGGGGCCGTCGAACCCTGGGCGTCCGCCGTCCGCGCGCTCGCCGCGCGTCCCAACACCGTGTGCAAGCTCTCCGGCATGGTCACCGAGGCGGACCGCGCGACGTGGACGGTGGACGACCTGCGGCCGTTCGCGGACACGGTGGTCGAGGCGTTCGGGCCCCGGCGCCTGATGTTCGGCTCCGACTGGCCGGTCAGCACGCTCGCCGCCGAGTACGGCGGAGTCCTCGACGCCGCACGGCTGTTGACGCGCTCCCTGGACACGGCCGGGCGGGCCGAGGTGTTCGGTGGCACGGCCAGGCGCGTCTACCGCTTCTGAGCCGGCGGGGCGAGCCGCGTCGGCGACAGGAACTCACGGACGTACGTACGCTCCCAGCAGGCACCCGTGTCACGCAGCTCGCGCCAGGTCGTGTAGCGGTAGCGGTAGAGCCGGGCGCGGATGTACGCGGGCGGGGCGTCGGGCGGGAACGGTGAGCTCCGCAGCAGCCGCAGCGTGTCCCGGTCGCCGTCCAGGAGGCGCTCCACGAGCGGGCCGAACCACGACCGGGCGTACGCGGGGGAGAGCCCGGCGAACCACATCATCCAGTCGAGCCGCAGGTGGTACGGGGCGAACTGGCGCGGCCAGTGACGTACGTCACCGGGTTTCCCCCTGAACTCGTACGCCCGCCAGTCGCCGTCCTCGCGCGGCGCCTCGTCCGCCGTGCCCTCGATGACGACCTCCTGGCGGACGCGGCTGACGCTGCCGAACGCGCCGTACGCGTTGACGAGGTGCAGCGGGTCGAACGAGCGGTTCATGACCTGCCGCCGGGACAGCAGATTGCGCACCGGACGGTAGCTCAGCGCCAGGAGCAGCGCGGCGACGGCGGTCACCACCACCACGTACCAGAGGGGTGCCTCCGCGACAGCGGGTGCCGCATGCCAGGCGGACAGGTCGAGTGCGGAGACCGCGAGCACGACGGTGAGCCAGTTCAGCCAGGCGAAGTTGCCCGAGAGGACCAGCCACAGCTGGGTCACGATCATCAAACAGGCCGCCCCCGTCGCGACCGGATGCGGCGTGAACAGCAGGAACGGCACGGCCAGTTGGGTGACGTGGTTGGCCGCGACCTCCACCCGGTGCACGGGCTTCGGCAGCCGGTGGAAGAACCAGCTCAGCGGGCCCGGCATCGGCTGCGTCTCGTGGTGGAAGTACAGACACGTGAGCCTGCGCCAGCACGCGTCGCCGCGCATCTTGATCAGCCCGGCGCCGAACTCCACGCGGAAGAGCACCCACCGCAGGAGAAGGAGCACGAGGACGGGCGGCGCCACCCGGTCGTTGCCGAGGAAGACCGCGAGGAAGCCCACCTCAAGGAGCAGCGACTCCCAGCCGAAGCCGTACCACGTCTGGCCCACGTTCACGATGGAGAGGTACAGCGCCCAGGGCACCAGCCACAGCAGCATGGCGCCCCACAGCGGCAGCAGACCGTCCGCGCCGGCCAGCAGCGCCACCGCGACCGCACAGCCCGTCCAGGCACAGAGCGCGAAGAAGCGGTCCGAGTAGTGGAGCTGGAAGAGGCTCGGCGCCCGCCGGAACGGCACCTGCGCCACGTACCGCGGCACCGGCAGCATTCCGCGCTCACCGATGAGCGCCCGGAACTGCAGGGCGGCCCCCAGGAAGGCCACGAGATACAGCGCGGCCAGGGCCCGCTGGAAGATCAGCCGGCTCAACCAGTACGCGTCCGCGGTGAACCACTCCACGTGCCCATTGTGCGGTCGGCCGCACGCCGGCGCCTTCGACGGCCGGCGAGTCGAATCGGTCAGACGGCGGGCGGGACAGCCATGCGGAACGGGCCAATCGTTCCCCGGCCCTCTCGTCGCTGCCGTCCCATTCGCCACGGCGGTCTTTTCGCCCGGCCCGCAGCCGCCTTCCCTGAATTCGCCGAGTTCCGTCATCAGGCAAATACGCAAGTGTTTCCGAATGATATGGAGCGGCCGCGTCCGATTGCCGTGGATGTGGCGCATTCGTGACGGTATTGGCGCGGCATTGAGTCAAATAGCGCTGGTAGTTGATTTTCAGATATGGCAGAGTCGTCCGTCGGGTGGCCGGTTCAGTCGAGGAATGGATCCAGTTGGTCTTACGGCCGCTCACGGATCAGCCGTCAGCCGCGGGGGAGAAGTCGGCTCATGAACTTGGTGGAACGCGGTGAAGAACTTTCGATCATGGAACACATGCTCGACTCAAGTGCGAGCGGGCATGGCGGAGTCATTCTGGTCAGCGGCGCGGTGGCCAGTGGCAAGACCGCGCTGCTGCGCGCTTTCGAGACGCGCGTCAACACCTCGGGCGCACTGCACCTGCAGGCCACAGCGTCGGACGCGGAGAGCGACCTGCCCCTCGGAGTGATGGGGCAACTGCTCCTCGGCGCCGATCTGCCCGCCGCGGACGCCCGGCGCGCGGCGCGGCTCGTGGAGCTCATCGCCGGCTCGGCCCAGACACGGCGGGCAGCGGGGGAACTGCCCGCCGTGGCCATGAACGAGATTCCCGAGCTCTGCGGGATTCTACTCGAAAAAGCCAGGGAAAGGCCCCTGGTGCTCAGTATCGACGACGCACGGCATGCCGACGAACACTCACTGGAATGCCTCCTCTTCCTCGCCCGCCGGCTGGCCGTCAGCCGCATTCTGGTCGTGCTGGGCGAGAACAGTGGCTTCCTGGCAGGACACGCGAGATTACGCGTTGATTTGCTGCGTCTGCCCGGCTGCCGAAATATCAGGCTCGGTCCGCTCACACACTCCGGAGTCGCAGAAATGATCTCCGTATTCGGTGAGCCGGGGTGGCGGACGCGCAAGCTGGTCCCGGAGATCCACCACATGGGCGGCGGCAGCCCGCTGCTGACCCGCGCGCTCATCGAGGACCACCGCGCCGCGGGCGCCGGAACCACACCGTCCGCAAGCCTGGTGCCGGGTGAGTCGTTCGTGCGGGCCGTCGCGACCTGTCTGTACCGCAGCGATCTCGCCACCCGGCGCACCGCCTGGGCCCTGGCGGTGGCGGGCGCCGACATGTCCCTCGCCGAACTGGTGGAAGTCCTCGGGGCCAGCAGGGAGTCGCTCCTGCACAGCCTGCGGGCGCTGAACGAGGCGGGCCTCCTCGACGCGGGCTGGTTCCGCCACGACGTCGGGCGCGCCGCGGTGCTCAGGAGCCTGGAGCCCGCCGACCGCGCCCGCGTCGAGGCCCGCTGCGCCCAGGTGCTGCACGAGCACGGGGCCGCCCCGACCGTCGTCGTGCGGCACCTCATCGCGGCGGAGACGGCCGACGCGCCCTGGGCCCGGCGCACCCTGATCGAGGCGGCGGAGCGCGCCCTCGCCGACGACGAGGTCGAGCTCGCCCTCACCTGCCTGCGCATCGCCCGCGACAGCAGCACCGACCCGGACCAGGCCCTGGAGATCCGGGCCGCGCTCACCCGGGCGGGCTGGCGCGTCAACCCGGCCGGCGTCGCCCAGCACCTGCCCGAACTCACCGCCGCGGCGCTCGACGGGCGCCTCGGCACCCGGCACGCCGACGAACTCGTCGGCCACCTCCTCTGGTTCGGCCGGGCGGAGCGCGCCCTCGACGTGCTCCGGGCCGTCGAGCGGCAGAGCACCGTGCCGCCGGGACGCCCCGGCCCCGGCGTCCGGTACCGGCACGACTGCCCGCGCCGCTGGATGACGTACGCCTATCCGGGCCTCCCCGCCTCCGCCGGGGCCTGCCTGGGCGGGACGCCGGAACACACGACGGCACAGGACACGAGCCCACAGCACGCGGCGGCGCTCGCGCGCAGCCCGCATCAGCGGGCGGCCACGCTGGTGAAGGCCCTCCTCGACGGCCCCGGCGACGACGTGGTGGTCAGGGCCGAGCAGATCCTGCAGAGCACCCGCCTCGACGACGGCACGCTGACGCCGCTCCTGGTCGCGCTCAACTCCCTGCTCCTCGCCGACCGCCTGGAGGCCGCGGGCTTCTGGTGCGAGACGCTCCTGAAGGAGGCCGTCGAGCGGCGCGCCCCCATGTGGCAGGCGCTGCTCGCCGCGGCCAAGGCGCGCATCGAGCTCAGGACGGGCGCTCTGGTCGCCGCGCGGGAGTCGGCGCGCTCCGCGCTCGCCCTCGTCCCCGCGGACGGCTGGGGCGTGGCCGTCGTCTCGCCCGTGGCCACCGCCGTGTCCACCAGGACCGTCATGGGCCGGCTCGACGAGGCCGCCGCGCATCTCAGCGTCCCGGTGCCGGACGCCGCGTTCCAGACCGCGGACGGCCTGCTCTACCTGCGCGCCCGCGGCCACTACTACCTCGCCGCCGGACGCCCCTACGCCGCACTCGACGACTTCCTCACCTGCGGTGACCTCATGCGGCGCTGGGACTTCGACCTGCCCGCGCTGGTGCCCTGGCGCACCGACGCGGCCGAGGCCCACCTGTCCCTCGGCGACCGCGACCGCGCCCGGGGCCTGGCCGAGGAGCAACTGGCCCTGAGCGGCCGGAAGAACGACTGCGCGCGAGCCGTCTCGCTGCGGATGCTCGCCGGCACGCTCGACGCCGCACACCGGCCGCCGCTGCTCGTCGAGGCCATCGACATCCTGCGGGACCGCGGCCACCGCCTCGAACTGATCCGCGCCACCGACGAGTTGGCCCGCGCGCAGCGCGAGCTCGGCAAGGTCGGCCAGGCGCGGGCCCTGGCCCGGAAGGCACAGCGGCTCGCGGGGGAGTGCGGAGTGCCCGTGCCCAGCATGCCGGCCGCGGCCGACGCCGACAGCCCGCACCCCGCCGAACAGCCGTGGTCGGCCGGGAACCGCCGACATCCCGACGAACTCAGCAACGCCGAACTGCGGGTGGCCACGCTCGCCGTCCGCGGCCACACCAACCGCCAGATCGCCGACAAGCTCTGCATCACGATCAGCACCGTCGAGCAGCATCTGACGCGGGCGTACCGCAAGCTCGCCGTCCAGCGGCGGGCCGACCTCGCGGCCAAGCTGAACCCCCTCGCGGGACCGGGGGAGGGGGACCGCGAGGGGGCCGCGACGCACGACGCCTGTGACCGGCTGCACGTGTGCTGACGACCGGACGTCGGTCATGTCCGTCTCCCCGTTGGTGGGCACGGCCGGCATCTCCTTGTCGAGGTGTCGCGAGGTGTCGCGAGGTGTCGCGGGGTGTCACGAGGCCCTGGCACAGTGGCGGTGGTGCGATTCCGTTTCTACGCGGCGGTCGGTCACACCGCGGTCCGAAGATCTGTGACCGGTTCACAGGAAGTCCGGGCAGGCCCGGACACGACGGGTTGTGACCGGTGCGTGACGACGGTTCGGGCACCGTGGACTTCATGATCAGTTCCCCGATGAGGCCCCCGCGATGAGGGTCCTGGTGGTCGAGGACCACGCCGAGCTCGCGCAGTCGGTGGCGCGGGTGCTGCGCCGCGAAGGCATGGCGGTCGACGTCGCCCTCGACGGCGCGGACGCCGTCGAACGCACCTCCGTGGTCGACTACGACGTGGTCGTGCTCGACCGGGACCTGCCCGGCGTGCCCGGCGACGAGGTGTGCCGTCGCCTCGCCGAACAGCCCGGGCGCGCCCGGGTGTTGATGCTGACGGCGTCCGGCACGATCGCCCACCGCGCGGCGGGCTTCGGCCTCGGTGCGGACGACTGCCTCCCCAAGCCGTTCGCCTACGCCGAACTGGTGGCCCGCATCCGGGCGCTGGGCCGCCGCTCGCGGACGGCGCTGCCCCCGGTCCTCGTACGCGGCGACCTCAGACTCGACCCGGCGCGGCGGGTCGCGTCGCGCGCCGGGGAGCGACTGGCGCTCACGCCCAAGGAGTTCGCGGTCCTGGAGTACCTCCTCGCGGCCCGCGGCCGGGTCGTCTCGGCCGAGGAACTCCTGGAACGGGTGTGGGACGAGGCGACGGATCCGTTCACCACCACGGTCAAGGCGACGATCAACCGCCTGCGGCCGAAGCTCGGCACCCCGCCCGTCATCGAGACCATTCCTCGGAGCGGCTACCGGATTTGAGGGGCCCATGCGCCTGCCCTCGCTCACCACACGCCTCACGCTGCTGTACGGCGCGCTGTTCGTCGCCTCGGGGGCGGTCCTGCTCACTCTCACGTATCTGCTCGTCGCCCGGTTCCCCGCGGACCGGGTGGTCGTCGACGGAACCGGAACCGGAGCAGGCCCCGGAGCCGGTCCCGGCGTCCACACCGCCGCCGGGACCGGCGACATCGCCGGACGGCTCCACGAACAGGCGGTGCGGCAACACGCCGATCAGCTCCGGGAGTTGTTCGTCCAGTCCGGGATCGCCCTGGCCGTCATGGTGGTGGTCTCCGCCGCCCTCGGCCGGCTGGTCGCCCGGCGCGCGCTGCGTCCGCTGCGCACGATGACCGGCGCCATCCGGCGCGTCTCGGCGCACACCCTCCACGAGCGGCTCGCCGTCCAGGGCCCCGGCGACGAGATCAAGGACCTCGCCGACACCGTCGACGGGCTCCTCGGCCGCCTGGAGACGGCGCTCGACTCCCACCGGCGCTTCGTCGCCAACGCCGCCCACGAACTGCGCACCCCGCTCACCCTGGAGCACGCGCTGCTGGAGGAGGCGCTCATCGACCGCGACGCCACCGCGGAATCGTTCCGTGCCCACTTCGAGCGGCTGCTGGAGATCAGCGAACAGCAGGCCCGGCTCCTGGAGTCGCTGCTGACGCTCGCGGGCAGTCAGCGGGGCCTCGGACACCGCGAGCGACTGGACCTGGCCCGCGTCACCGAGTGGGTCCTGCACGCCTCGCGTCCGCGGATCGAGGGGCGCGGGCTGCGGGTGGAGACCGCCATCGGTTCCGCGGCCCTGCTGGGCGACCCGGCCCTCGTGCAGCGCCTGGTGTCCGACCTCGTGGACAACGCCGTGGGCCACAACACCCCGGGCGGACAGGTGCGGATCACCACCGGCGGCCGGGGCGGGCACGCGGTCCTCTCCGTGGCGAACACCGGCACGCGGGTGCCGCCGGACGAGGTGGAACGGCTCTTCGAACCCTTCCAGCGCCTCGGCCGCACGGCGGGCGACGGCCACCACGGCCTCGGCCTCTCCATCGTGCACGCCATCGCCCTCGCCCACGACGCCGTGATCAGCGCCCGGGCGCGGCCGGGCGGCGGGCTCGCGGTGGAGGTCGCCTTTCCGCTCTGCCCCGGTGAGTCCGGTGAGTTCGATGAGCCGGACGGGCCGGGTGCGGGCGTCGTCGATATTGCGCAGTTGGACAAGGGGGCCGGACTTCGTTGAGGAAAGGGGGTCGGCACTTCTACCGTGGTCGCCCGACGTATTTCCCCGACGGTTCCCCGCGCTTTCCGCGGTTTTCCGGAGCGCGGGCGGATTTCGATCCGGTCGAGGGATATCACGTATTCGCGATCAGTCCCGCTCCGCCGGGACACCGTTCACGGGAGGAACCCCTTGGTTGTCGTGATGGCCCCGGAGGCCACGCAGGAAGATGTGGACGCGGTCGTCGAACTGGTCCGCACGGCGGGCGGGGACGCCTTCGTCAGCCGAGGCGTCACCCGGACGATCGTCGGCCTGGTGGGAGACGTGGCGGCGTTCGGCGCCCTCAACCTGTCCCACCTGCGCGGAGTCCTGGAGGTCGTGCGCATCTCGGTGCCGTACAAACTGGTCAGCAGGGAACACCACCTGGACCGCTCCGTCGTGACCGTCGGGGGCGTGCCCATCGGCCCCGACACCCTGACCGTGATCGCCGGGCCCTGCGCGGTGGAGACCCACTCGCAGACCCTGGCCGCCGCGCGGATGGCGCAGAAGGCCGGCGCGGCGCTGCTGCGCGGCGGGGCCTTCAAGCCGCGCACGTCGCCGTACGCGTACCAGGGGCTCGGCGAGACCGGACTGCGCATCCTCGCCGACGTGCGGGAGGAGACGGGGCTCCCCGTCGTCACCGAGGTCATCGACCCGGCCAGCGTCGAACTGGTCGCCCCCTACGCGGACATGCTGCAGATCGGCACCCGCAACATGCACAACTTCGCGCTGCTCCAGGAGGTGGGCGCGGCCGGCCGGCCCGTGCTCCTCAAGCGCGGCTTCGGGGCCACGATCGAGGAGTGGCTGATGGCCGCCGAGTACATCGCGCAGCGCGGCAACCTCGACATCGTGCTGTGCGAGCGCGGCATCCGCACCTTCGAGACCGCCACCCGCAACACGCTGGACATCAGCGCCGTGCCGGTGGTCCAGCGCCTGTCCCACCTCCCCGTGATCGTGGACCCCTCGCACTCCGGCGGCCGCCGGGACCTCGTCCTGCCGCTGACCCGTGCCGCGCTCGCGGTCGGCGCGGACGGCGTGATGATCGACGTGCATCCGGAGCCGGGGCGGGCCCTCTGCGACGGCGACCAGGCCCTGACCCGGACGGAGATCGGTGCGGTGGCGAGCGCCGTCGACGCGCTGACGCCGCTGATGGGCCGCACCCTCGCGCGGCCTGCCGCCGATGTGCGGGCCGGTAGGGGTGAATAGGGGTGGCGGAACCCGTGGCGCGCTGTCAGTGAGGGGTTCCGGGGCCGAAAGGGCGTTGTTAGGGTGAAAGTGCTCGGCCGGGGAAATAATCCCGCGGCCGGGCGCGCGGATTCCCGCCGAAGGGACCGGGGTGCCGAGCGCGGGTGAATTCTGTAATCCGGGAGAACACACCCGCGGGGCACACGACGCATTCACTTCAGGAGCCCTCGACCAAGGGCGATACGTGACGCGCACCGGAGCGGACCCAAGGCGGCAGGGGGACTCGGCGCTGGGGCGCGTCCGGGCGGTGTGCCGGGACGCGCGCACGGGGGACAACAGAGCTTGAGGGGGAGTTGAGTTGGCAACACCTGGGCACGCAGAAATCGACCGGCTCATGGTCGTCGAAGTCGAGATCGGCTCGCTGGCGACGACGGACTCACCGCGGACGTCCGGCGTCGATCCGGAGCACGTTCAGGCGCTCGCGGTCGTACAGACGCCGCTGCCGCCGATCACCGTGCACCGTCCGACGATGCGGGTCATCGACGGCCTGCACCGCTTGCGCGCCGCCGAACTCCAGGGGCGCAGCAAGATCGCGGTGAAGTACTTCGACGGCGCGGAGGACGACGCCTTCGTCCTCGCCGTCGAATCGAACGTCACACATGGTCTGCCGCTGACGACGGCGGACCGCAAACGGGCGGCGGCGCGCATCATCGCCTCCCACCCGCAGTGGTCGGACCGGATGATCGCATCGGTCAGCGGCATCGCCCCCGGCACCGTCGCGGACCTCCGCAGGCGCGCCCCGGGCGGCCGGCAGGGCGACGAGAGCCGGATCGGCCACGACGGCCGGGTCCGGCCCATCAACGGCGCGGAGGGGCGCAGGCTCGCAGGTGAGCTGATCGCCGAGAACCCGGGGCTGTCGCTGCGCCAGGTGGCCCGGGTGGCGGCCATCTCGCCGGAGACGGTGCGCGACGTGCGCAACCGCATGATGCGGGGCGAGGACCCGGTGCCGCAGCGCGGGAAGCAGGCGAACCGCGACGACCGCGCCACCGCCCCGCGGATTCCCCGGCCCTCGGCCGTGCCCGACCGGGACGCGGCCCAGGACCGGGCCGCCGCCGTCAAGCGCCTCAAGGCGGACCCGGCGCTGCGCTTCAGCGAGATCGGCCGCACCCTGCTGCGGCTGCTGAGCATCCACACGATCAGCAGGGAGGAGTGGGACCAGATCATCGACAAGGTGCCGCCGCACTGCAGGGGCGTCGTGGCCTACCTCGCCGGTGAGAGCGCCGAGATGTGGACGGAGGTCGCGGTACGGGTCCAGAGCAAGGTCGCCGAGTCGGCGTAGCGGGGAGCGGCGGCGCCCCTCCCACATGCGCGCGCCGGGGCCTCCGCCTAGCGTGGGCCCATGGAGCACGACCCGGCGGGGCAATGCCGCTGTGGACAGCCGGCCGGGGAGCCGGCCGGCTGTTTCCTCGCGCTGTACGGGGCCGCGCTGCGCATGGGCCGCTTCGACTGGGACCTGGACACGGGCCTGATGACCATGGACGCCACGGCCCACGAGGTCTTCGACGTGCGCCCCGAGGAGTACGACAACCGGCCCGAGACCCTCGCCTTCCGCGTCCCGACCGTCGAGGGACACCGCCTCGACCAGATCGTCTCGCACGCCCTGAAGGACGGCAGCGACACGTACGGCGCGTACTTCCGGATCCGCTGCCACACCGGCGCGCTGCGCTGGACCCACACGCAGGGCTGCATCCAGCGGGACGCCACCGGGCGGCCCCGCCGCATCGTGGGCATCGTCAGGGACGCCACCCGGGAGCTGGGCGACAGCCCCGCCGCGCTGCGCGAGCGGGCCGACGAGGAGGCCGAGCGGCGCCGCACCACCAGCCTCGTCCAGGGCACCACGGCGGCCCTCGCGCACGCCCGCACGGTGCGGGACGTCATCGACGTGCTCCAGGACACCCACGGCCTGGCCCACCTGGGAGCGTCGAACCTGGTCATGGGTCTCGTCGAGGCGGGCCGCATCCGCCTCGTCGCCGAGGGGCCCGCGGGCAGCTTCGTGCCCGGCACGCGCCTCACGGGCGTCGACGAGCAGTACCCCATGAGCGAGGTCGTCCGCACCCTCGCGCCGCGCTACATCGAGACGGCCGACGACTTCGCGGAGTCCTACCCGCTGCTCTGGCCGCACATCGACGAGCTCGGCATCACCGCGGCCGCGTACCTCCCGCTGATCGCGCAGGCCCGCCCCATCGGCGTGCTCGGCCTGCTCTACCAGGACAAGACCGGCTTCACCGAGGACGAGCGCAACGTCCTGGTCGCGCTGAGCAGCAGCATCGCGCAGAGCCTGCAGCGCGCCATGTTCTACGAGCAGGAGAAGGACCTCGCCCAGGGCCTCCAGCAGGCCATGCTGCCGCGTACCATCCCCGGCGTGCAGGGCGCGGAGATCGCCGTCCGGTACCGCGCCGCGGCGCTCGGCCGGGACATCGGCGGCGACTGGTACGACGTGATCCCGCTGCCCGGGGGCCGCGTCGGCGCCGTCATCGGCGACGTGCAGGGGCACGACACGCACGCGGCCGCCGTCATGGGCCAGCTCCGCATCGTCCTGCGCGCGTACGCCGCCGAAGGACACACGCCCGCCACCGTGATGGCCCGTGCCTCCGGTTTCCTGCACGAGCTGGACACCGAACGCTTCGCGACCTGCCTGTACGCGGAGGCGGACCTGTCGACCGGCGTGGTGCAGCTGGTCCGGGCGGGGCACCTCGACCCGCTCGTCCTGCTCACCGACGGGTCCTGCCGGCGGGTGCCGGTCGACGGGGGCCTGCCGCTCGGTCTGTCCGCCGAGTTCGGTCAGCTCGACTATCCGGTCACCACTTACGAACTCGACGCGGAGCAGACCCTGTTGCTCTGCACCGACGGTCTCGTGGAAGTACCGGGCGCCGACCTCGACGACGGCATGCGGGCCCTGGCGGAGCTCGCCGCCGTCGGCCCCCGCGATCTGCAGCGGCTCGCCGACCGGCTCTGCGGCATCGTCGACGGCCGCGGCGGCGACGACGACGCCGCGCTCCTCCTGCTGCGCCGCCGCCCGGCCGACGGGCCCCGCTCGGGCGGCCGGCTGCGGCAGCACGTCGCGCCGAGCGACCCGGAGGCGCTCGCCGAGGCACGGCACATGATCCGGGCCGCGGTGCGGGCCTGGGGCGCGGGTGAACGGGCCGACGAGATCGAGCTGGTCGCCGACGAGATGATCACCAACGCCCTGCTGCACACCGACGGCTCCGCGGTCGTGACCGTGCGCGTCCTGAGCGGCACCGACCGGCGGCTGCGCGTCGACGTGGAGGACTCGTCGAGCGCTCTGCCGCGCCGCCGCGACGCCGGCGAGTCCGGGGTGTCGGGCCGCGGCCTGCTCCTGGTGGACCGGCTCGCGGACGTGTGGGGCGTGGACGCGCGCGGCAGCGGCAAGTGCGTGTGGTGCGAGTTCGTCGTGCCCGCGGACAGAGCGCGGAGGTGAGGGAGAGCGATGCCGGAACTGCCCGAAGTGGAAGCCCTGCGCGAGTTCCTGACGGGCCATCTGGTCGGCCGGGAGATCGTACGCGTACTGCCCACCGCGATCAGCGTCCTCAAGACGTACGATCCACCGCTCACCGCCCTCGAAGGACGCACCGTCACCGCCGTGGAGCGGCACGGCAAGTTCCTGGACGTCGACGCCGACGGCACGCACCTCGTTACGCACCTCGCCCGGGCCGGCTGGCTGCGGTGGCACGACCGCCTCCCCGACGGCGTACCGCGCCCCGGCAAGGGTCCGCTGGCGCTGCGGGTGGCCCTGGAGACGGGGGAGGGCTTCGACCTCACGGAGGCGGGCACCCAGAAGCGCCTCGCGGTGTACGTCACGCGGGCGCCGATGGAGCTGCCGGGCATCGCGCGCCTCGGCCCCGACCCGCTGGCCGCCGACTTCGACGAGGAGCGGTTCGCGCGCCTCCTGGCGGGTGAACGGCGCCAGATCAAGGGGGCGTTGCGCGATCAGAGCCTGATCGCGGGCATCGGGAACGCGTACAGCGACGAGATCCTGCACGCGGCCCGCATGTCCCCGTTCCGGCTCACGTCGAGCCTGACCGAGGAGGAAGTCCATGGGCTGCATGTGGCGCTGTTGGCTACGCTGACCGAGGCGGTGGAGCGCTCGCGCGGGGTCGCGGCGGGCCGCCTCAAGTCGGAGAAGAAGAGCGGTCTGCGCGTGCACGGCCGCACCGGCGAGCCGTGCCCGGTGTGCGGCGACACGATCAGGGAGGTCTCCTTCGCCGACTCCTCGCTGCAGTACTGCCCGACGTGCCAGACGGGCGGGAAGCTCCTCGCGGACCGGCGGCTGTCCCGGCTGCTGAAATGACGGCGCCGGTCACGGGCGCGGCAGGGTCAGGAGCGGTTCCCCGTCGGCGGTGCGCACCTCGTACCGCTCCGTCTGCCCGGTGCGCAGGGCCGCGGTGCCGCGCGTCCGTACGGTCGGCGCGGGGACCCGCCACGTCGTGACGGTCTGCTCGGCGCCGTCGGCGCCGACGGCGACCAGTTCGCAGACCCGCCCGTCGGCCGCCGCGTCCCGCACCGTGAGCCCGATCTCCGTGCCCCAGGCCCGGTCCCTGGCGGTCAGCGTCGCCGAGACCCCGCTGCGGGCGTCCCGCGCGCTGATCCGCACCGGGCCCGGCTGGCTCGCCGTCACGACGGTCACGGCGGGGGCGCCGACGGCCAGCACGACCCCGACGGCGACCCCGCACAGCCGCCACCCGCGCCGCGTCCCGTGCACCCGCCCCGCCTCCCGCAGGAGGCGGTCCAGCAGGCCTGGAGAGGGCGCGGCGAGCGGCTCCACGGGGGCCGGTGTCACCCGCCGGTACAGCTTCAACTGGCGGGCGGGCGCATGAAGTTCGTCGAGTGAGAAGAGGCAGGCGGGGCAGCCCACGAGGTGATCCTCGAAGCGGAAGGCGTCCGCCTCGTCCAGTACGCCGAGCGCGTAGGCGCCCGCGTCACGGTGCCGCTCCAGGGGCCTCATGGCGATCCTTGCCGTTCGGTGTCGCTGCCGGGTGCTGTTCCTCCTCCGGTACGCAGCGGACCGCCGAATCATTCAAGGGCCGCGGCCCGCTCAGAACAGGTGGATCGCCAGGTGGCTCAGCGGCAGCCCGAGCCGCCACGCGGGCGTCCACACCTTCGGCCCGTCCTCCTCGCCCTGCCCGCCGCGGCCGGGCACCGCGTCCAGGTCGGGGGCGAGCAGCTCGGTCTCCTGCAGCCAGCGCCACGCCCGGTCGGCGAGCTCCAGATCGGGCCGGGGGCCGCCCGCGGCGGCGGCGTCCGCCGTGCGGAGCGCCATCCGCTCCCGGACCCAGTCCTGCCACGGCTGGCCGTACGCGGTCAGGCTCAGCCAGGTCTCCAACTGGGAGATCACCCGGATTCCGGACAGCTCGCCCTCGCTGTCCGACAGGAAGATCGTCAGCGCGAGGGCATCGCGCCCCGCCCGGTACTCGAACGACGTGGGCGGCATCAGATCGCCGGTGCGCAGCAGCTCGTCGGCGATGTACTCGGCGTACAACCACGCCATCGGGACGGCGAGGCCGCCCTCCTGCGGGCCGTCCGTGTTCCCTCTGCTCTCGTGCCGCATCCGTTCCGCCTTCCTCCGGTCCGCGCGCGCTCCGGCTCTGGCCCCCCAATCCGGCACACGGTGAGGACAGCCGATTACCCGGAAGGGGTGCCGGGCAAGGCGCTTTACGGAGGCTTGACCCGGGCCCCGGTTTCACCGCAGGTGAGCCGCTGTGTGTTGTTCGCGTCACAGGCGGGGCCGTTTGACGCCGTTTCAGGGACTACGGCGGCCTTGCTCCTTGATTATCGGATAATTCCGTATGTGGATTCGTCTGGCTGGATATCGCCCCCACCGACGGAGCCGGAGTATGAAGCAGCGCGCACGGACCACACGGCACACACGAACCACCGTCACCTCGCGAAACGGACCGCGGGCCCGGCGTCCGCGCCCCGCGACAGCCGCCGCGGCGGCCCTCCTGATCGCGGGCGCCGCGGGCCCCACGGCCTGCTCCGCGGGCCCGGCCCCGGCCCACTCCCCGGCCGGCATGGCCGCGGCCGAGCGGCGCGGCTTCACGCTCGCCGCCTCCGGAGACGTCCTCCCGCACGCCTCGATCATCCGCAAGGCCCGCGCCGACGCGGACGGCGACGGCTACGACTTCGCGCCGATGCTCGCGGGCGCCAAACCCGTCATCAGCAAGGCCGACCTGGCGATCTGCCACATGGAGACCGTCTACGGAGCGGACGGCGACTACAGCGGCTACCCCGCCTTCAAATCCCCGCCCCAGGTGGCCCGCGCCCTCAAGGCCAACGGGTACGACTCGTGCTCCACCGCCTCCAACCACACCCTCGACGACGGCGCGGCAGGCGTGCGCCGCACCCTGGACGCGCTCGACAAGGCGGGCGTCAAGCACGTGGGCTCGGCCCGCTCGGCCGCCGAGGACAAGAGCCCGGCGTGGCTCCGGGCGGGCGGCGCCAAGGTCGCGCAGCTCGCGTACACCTACGGCACGAACGGCTATCCGCTCCCCAAGGGAAAGCCCTGGACGGTCGACCTCATCGACCGCGGCAAGATCATCCAGGATGCCCGGCGGGCCCGGAAGGCGGGCGCCGACGTCGTGGTCGTCAGCCTGCACTGGGGAACGGAGTGGCAGGACGAGCCCGACCGGCAGCAGCTGCGGCTCGGCAAGCGGCTCACGGCGTCGCGGACGGGCGGGCGCCCGGACATCGACCTCGTCATCGGCACGCACGCCCACGTCCCACAGGCGTACGAGAAGGTGAACGGCACCTGGGTCGTCTACGGCATGGGCGACCAGATCGCCGGTGAGATGATCAACCACGAGGGCGCCCACGACCCGCGCGGCAACCAGGGCACCATCGGCCGCTTCACCTTCGCTCCGCCCGCGCGGCCGGGCGCCCGCTGGCGGGTGACGAAGGCCGAGTTCCTGCCGATGTGGTTCGACACGGACTCCGTGCGCGTCGTGAACCTCAACCGGGCGCTGGACCGCGGCGCGGACGTACGCGACGTGCGCGACCGCATCCGCCGCGTCGTCCTCAGCCGCGGCGCGGGCAAGCACGGCCTGGTCATGGGGAAGTAGACCGCGTCACGCCCCGGTGCCGCGCTCCGCCTTCGCCAGCTCCGACTTCCGGTAGGAGTACCCGAAGTACACGACGAGACCGAGCGCGAACCACACCGCGAACCGCACCCACGTCTGCCACTGCAGGAACGTGATCAGCCAGATGGAGAACACCACTCCGATCGCGGGCACCACGGGCATCCCCGGGCAGCGGAAGGTGCGTGGCAGATCCGGGCGCCTGTAGCGCAGCACGATCACCGCGACGCACACCACCACGAACGCCAACAGGATCCCGATATTGGTCAGTTCGGCCGCCTCGCCGATCGGCAGGAACCCGGCGATGGCGGCCGACGCGACCCCCACGATCCAGGTCACGCGCGTCGGCACGTGCCGGGTCGGGTGCGTCTTGGCGAACCACTTGGGAAGGAGGCCGTCGCGCGACATGCTGAACCACACTCGGGTGCAGCCCAGCATGAACGTGAACATCACCGTGAGGATGCCGATGATCGCGCCCACCGCGATGACGTCCGCGAGACCACCGAGCCCCACCGACTTGAACGCCGTGGAGAAGCCGCTCTCCGGGTCGACGTCCTGGTAGCTCTGCATGCCCGTCAGGACCAGGCACGCGAGCACGTAAAGGACCATCGAGATGGCGAGGGAGTAGAGGATCGCCTTCGGCATGTGCCGCTGCGCGTCCTTGGACTCCTCCGCGGCCGTACTCATCGCGTCGTAGCCGAAGACGGCGAAGAAGACGGTCGCCGCACCCGTGAACGCGCCGCTGACCCCGTACGGGAAGAACGGTTCGTAGTTGCCGGTCTCGATGTGGAAGAAGCCGACCGCGATCACGACGAGCACCACGACCACCTTCAGCACCACCACGACCATCTCGAAGCGCGCGGCGTTCTTGATGCCGAGGGTCAGCAGATACGCGATGAACAGACACAGCACCGCGGCGAAGAGGTCGACCTTGTGCCCGTCCCCGGTGCCCGGCGCGCCCATCATCCAGCTCGGCAGCTCGGCCCCCAGCTCCTCGACCAGGAAGCCGAAGTAGCCGGAGATGCCGATCGCGACGACCGCGACGATCGCGGTGTACTCCAGCAGCAGGTCCCAGCCGATGAACCAGCCGGTCAGCTCGCCGAGCACCACGTAACCGTAGGTGTACGCCGACCCGGCCTTCGGGATCATGCCCGCGAACTCGGCGTACGAGAAGGCGGCGGCCGCGCTCGCGACCCCCGCGATCAGGAAGGAGATCAGTACCGCGGGGCCCGCCGTGCCGTTCGCCACGGCGCCGGCGAGGCTGAAGATGCCGGCCCCGATGATGCCGCCGACACCGATCGCGGTGAGCTGCCAGAGGCCGAGGGTTTTCGCGAGCCCGCCGCCCGCCCCCGTCTCCGTCTCGTCGATGTGCTCGATGGGCTTGCGGCGCAGCACGCCCTGTCCCATCCGGAGTCCCGACATGATCTCCACCTCTTCGCAGACGGCAGTCGGCTGATGGCGGATCATGATGGCCCAGCCCGGGGCGCGACGGAAGACGCCACACCCCGGCCGTCCGGGGCGTCGTCACGCCGGGGGCCATTCAGGTGCGCGGGGCTACGGGACCACGGTGACCGGCCAGCGCCCGGCCTTCACCAGCCGGACGGCGACGGAGCCGACGATGCGGTGGCCCGCCTGCTCGGAGGCGCCGACGACGACGGCGTCGGCCTTCAGGTCGTCCGCGGCGGTGACCAGGCCGGTGTAGGGGTCGCCGCGGAACGTGTGGAACTCCCACCGGACGTCGAATATGTCCTTCACCCGCTCCGTCGCCGCCCGGATCTCCGCGATCAGCCCCTCGGCGATCTCGTCGGTGGTCTCGGCGACCGGCACACCGAACGCGGCGCCCGCGGCGAGCACCGGCTGGATGTACACGACGGCGAGCAGGGCCCGCTGCCGCCGCGCCAGGCCTCCGGCATATGCCGCCGCGCGGAGCGATGAATCGGAGCCATCGACTCCGACCACGATCACCTTGGGCCCGTCGGTGCCGCGTTCGAACTGCTGGGACTGGTCTGCACTCACGCCGAGAGGTTAGCGGAGGCAGTCGTACCGCCCGCGTTCCGGGCGGTCGTGCCCCGTCCCGCCGCTCTCGGCGCGCGCCCCGGCGCACCTCTTCCTAGAGTCGTGCCCATGACTGTCAGCACGGAGGCGCCCGCGCCCGGCGGGCGGATACGCTCCCGAGACGGTTTCCTCGGCCGCGTCCCCGAAGGGTTCGCCGCCTTCTTCGGAGCCCTCGGCGTCTTCTGCGCGGTCCTCGCCGTCGTCGCGCCGCTGCGCCGCCTCCTCATGCCCGTCATCCGCTTCCTGGACCTCGTCACCGTCCCGGTCAGCGCGAACCTCGCGTACGCCGTCTTCCTCTTCCTGCTCGCCGCCGCCACCGCCGCCCGCAAGAAGGTCGCGTGGTGGCTCGTGGTCAGCTACCTGGGCCTGCTGCTCGTCTCCGACGTGGTCGGCGCCGCGCTCGGCTTCTGGGCGGAGTGCCTGCCCTCGTTCGTCGTCTGCGGGGCCGCCTTCGTCGTGCTGCTCCTCGCCCGCGCCGAATTCTCCGCGGACTCGCGGCACGGCGCCGTCTGGCGGGCCGTCGCCGTCCTGGTCGCCGGCCTCGGCATCGCGGTCCTGGTGGGCTGGGGCCTCGTCGAGCTGTTCCCCGGCACGCTCCCGCGCGGTGAACGCCTGCTTTGGGCGGTCAACCGGGTCTGCGGCGGCCTCCCGCACGGCAGCGACTACTTCGACGGCACCCCGCCGCGCACCCTCCACTTCTGGCTCGGCCTGTTCGGCGCCCTCGCCCTGCTGAACGCCGCCGCCACCCTCTTCCGCTCCCAGCGCATGGAAGCGGCCCTGCACGGCGACGAGGAACCCCGCATCCGCGCCCTCCTCGGCGCCTACGGCGACCAGGACTCCCTCGGCTACTTCGCCACCCGGCGCGACAAGGCCGTCGTCTTCTCGCCCAGCGGCAAGGCCGCCGTCACCTACCGCGTCGAGGCCGGCGTCTGCCTGGCCAGCGGCGACCCCGTCGGCGACCGCGAGGCATGGCCGCACGCCATCGGCGCCTGGCTCGACGTGGCCCGCCGGTACGCCTGGGCCCCCGCGGTCATGGGCGCGTCCGAGGACGGCGCCACCGCCTACGCCCGCGCCGGGCTCGGCGCCCTGCAACTCGGCGACGAGGCGATCCTGCACGTCGCCGGCTTCGACCTGGACGGCCGCGACATGCGCGTCACCCGCCAAGCCGTGAACCGCGTCCGCCGCACCGGCGCCACCGCCCGCATCCGCCGCCACTCCACGCTCACCGACGAGGAGATGGAGGAGATCGTCGACAAGGCCGACGCCTGGCGGGACACCGAGACCGAACGCGGCTTCTCCATGGCCCTCGACCGGCTCGGCGACCCCGAGGACGGCGACTGCCTCCTCGTCGAGGCCCTGGACGCCGACGGCAGGCTCCTCGCCCTGCTCTCCCTCGTCCCGTGGGGCAGGGACGGCATCTCCCTGGACCTCATGCGCCGCGACCGCACCGCGCCCAACGGCGTCATGGAGTTCATGGTCGCCGAACTGTGCGCGGCGGCCCCCAGGACCGGCGTGCGCCGCATCTCGCTGAACTTCGCCGTGTTCCGCTCGGTCTTCGAGGAGGGCGGCCGCATCGGCGCGGGCCCGGTGCTGCGGCTGTGGCGCAGACTGCTCCTGTTCTTCTCCAAGTGGTGGCAGCTCGAAGCGCTCTACCGCTCGAACGCCAAGTACCACCCGGAGTGGTACCCGCGCTTCATCTGCTACGGCGACAGCGGCGCCCTCGCCCGCATCAGCCTGGCCTCCGGCATCGCCGAGGGCTTCGTCTCCGTACCGTCCCTGCGCAAGCTGTGGGGCAACGGCCACAAGCCCCGCGGCGTCGACCGGCCCGCCACCACCGAGGGCCTCCCGCCGATCGCCGCGCTCGGCCTCGCGGGCCGGAACGACACCGCCGACGCCGACCCCACGTCGAAGCTCCCGGAACAGATCCGCATCCGCCGCCGCAAACTCGACCGGCTGCGCTCCGCGGGCATCGACCCCTACCCGGTCGGCCTGCCCCCGCGCACCCACGAACTCGCCGACATACACCCCGGCATGACGGGCGATCAGGTCACCGTCGCCGGCCGCGTCATGCTCGTACGCGACTTCGGCGGCGTCGTCTTCGCCGTCCTGCGCGACTGGTCCGGCGACCGCCAGCTCGCCCTCACCCGCGCCACCTCGGGCTCCGACACCCTCAACCGCTTCACCACCGGCACCGACATCGGCGACCACATCACCGCCACCGGCACGGTCGGCACCAGCGACCGGGGCGAGCTCACCGTCTTCGTCACCGACTGGCGCCTCACCGGCAAGTGCCTGCGCCCGCTGCCCGACAAACGTCGGGGACTCACGGACCCCGAGGCCAAGGTGCGCCGCCGCTACCTCGACCTGGTCGCGAGCCCCGGCGCACGCGACGTGGTCAGGGCCCGCTCCACCGCCGTCCAGGCCCTGCGCCAGGGCCTCCTCGACCGCGGCTACCTGGAGGTCGAGACGCCGATGCTCCAGCAGATCCACGGCGGCGCCAACGCCCGCCCCTTCACCACCCACATCAACGCCTACGACCTCGACCTCCACCTGCGCATCGCCCCCGAGCTGTACCTGAAAAGGCTCTGCGTCGGCGGCATGGAGAAGGTCTTCGAGATGGGCCGCACCTTCCGCAACGAAGGCGTCTCCCACAAACACAACCCCGAGTTCACGATGCTGGAGGCCTACCAGGCCTTCGCCGACTACGACGTGATGCTCGACCTCACCCGCGAACTCATCCAGGGCGCCGCGACCGCGGCCTTCGGCGGACCCGTGGCGTACAAGGACGGCGTCGAGCACGACATCTCCGGGCCCTGGCCGGTCAAGACCGTCCACGGCGCGATCTCCGAGGCGCTCGGCGAGGAGATCGACGCGGACACCCCGACGGAGACCCTGCACCGGCTCTGCGACCGGGCCGCCGTCCCGTACACGGCGGACGACGGCCGCGGCGACGTCGTCCTCGAAATGTACGAGCGGCTCGTCGAGGAGAAGACGGAGCTGCCCACCTTCTACAAGGACTTCCCGACCGACGTCTCCCCGCTCACCCGCCAGCACCGCACCGACCCGCGCCTGGCCGAACGCTGGGACCTCGTCGCCTTCGGCACCGAACTGGGCACCGCCTACTCGGAGTTGACCGACCCCGTGGAGCAGCGCCGCCGCCTCACCGCCCAGTCGCTGCTCGCCGCAGGGGGAGACCCCGAGGCCATGGAGGTCGACGAGGACTTCCTCGACGCCCTGGAGTACGCGATGCCGCCCACCGGCGGCCTCGGCATCGGCGTCGACCGGCTCGTCATGTTCCTCACCGGCCTCACCATCCGGGAGACCCTCCCCTTCCCCCTCGTCCGCCGCGTCTGATCGGGTGCTTTCGGGGCCCGCCGCGGGTGTTGATGTTCGGGGTGGGCTGTCGGCCATGCGACGGATTAGTCATGAAAGACGATCAGCTGTCGCCGAGGCGTCGGGTGCTGCTCCGCGCCGCCGCGGTCCTCGGGCTCGCCACCGTCGCGGGCTGCGCGGGCACGGAAGGACCGGCCACGCCGGGACCCACCGCCACCGGCGGGCCGCCCGCCGGTGGCCCGCAGGCCGCACGCGCCCTCAAGCCCTCCGCGTACCGCCTGCGGCCCATCGCGGGAAGCGGCCCGCAGCGCCACACGCGGGCCCTGTCCCACGTGCGCAAGGCACCGATCCTGCGCATGCCGGGCCGCGACCGGTCGATGGTGCTGACGTTCGACGACGGGCCCGACCCGCGCTACACCCCGGGCATCCTGCGGACCCTGCGCCGGTACGACGTCCGCGCCATGTTCTTCGTGTGTGGCGAGATGGCCGCCGACAGCCCGGACCTGCTGCGCGAGATGGCCGACGACGGGCATGTAATCGGCAACCACACCTGGAGCCACCCGCTGCTGCCCCGCCTCGGCAGGGCCACGATGCGCGAAGAGATCGAGCGCACCTGTGACGTCATCGAGGAAGTGACCGGCATGCCCCCGGAGTGGTTCCGGGCCCCCTACGGAGCGTGGAACCGCAACGCCTTCCAGCTGGGCGCCCAACTCGGCATGGAGCCCCTTGCCTGGACGGTCGACACCCTCGACTGGACCGAACCCGGCGCGCGGACCATCGTGCGACGCGTGCGCGCGGGCGCGGGACCGGGCGTCGTGGTGCTCTCGCACGACGCGGGGGGCGACCGCTCGGGCAGCGTCGAGGCGCTGCGCAGCTACCTTCCGGAACTCCTGGACTCCGGATACCGCATCACGCTGCCGCACCCCCACCTGACCTGACCTGACCTGGCCTGGCCTGACCTGACCCACCCGGCCCGGTCCGCATCAGCTCCCGGCGACCAGGCGGGCGAACACCACGACGTTCCCGTCGTAGCCCGCGTGCTTGGAGAATCCGCCGCCGCAGGTGATGACGCGCAATTCCGGAGTTCCGCTGTTCCCGTAGACCCGCTCGCCCGGGAAATTGTCCTTGTCGAACACCTCGACGCCGTAAATCTCGAAAGTGGCCGTCTGCTTGTCCCTGCGCTCGACCTCGACGCGCTGTCCCTTCTTCAGCGAACCGAGGCCGTAGAAGACGGCGGGGCCCTGCTGATTGTCCACATGGCCGACCACCACGGCGGTGCCCGTCTCGCCCGGTGACACGGCGCCGGTGAACCAGCCGGCGAGGTTCGGGTCCCCCGGCGGCGGCGCGTCCACCCAGCCCTCGGAATCCAGCCCCACCTGCATGACCGGCGCGTCCACCTGAATGCCCTTGATGCGGATGCGCTCCGCGGGCGAGAACGTCAGGGGCGCGGGAGCTCCGTCACCCGACTCGGGCGCGCGGTCCGCGGCGGCGGCGGACGCGGGCTGCGGCGGTCCCACGTCGAATTCCCCGGAACCATTGCGGATCAGCGCGAGACCGGTCAGCAGGACAAGCGCCATCACACCCCACGGGGCGCGCTTCCGCTGCTTTTCGTCCTCCTGGAAACCCTGGAGATCCTGGAATTCGAACTCGTCGGCCGGCTGGGGCGAAGGCATTCTCTATCCCCTCTCGACGCGGCAGACGTGCCGCGTCCGTAGCGCGTACCAAAACGCTAAGCGCGGGGCGCGCGGCGTGCGAAAGGGCGGGAGCGAACGGGTGGCTCCGGGGCCGGGGTGCGCCATCCGAGTCGCCCCGGGCAGGAAATTTCTGACGGTCCGTGACCTGCGGTGATGTCGGGTTGCGCGGACGCGCCCCGGCGTGTCGTCTCACCAGGACGGCCGAGCGCCGAAATGCGGGCCTGACCTAGGCATCTGAGGGTCAGTCTGGGAGGCGCTCTCGCCGATCGACCGGGGACGGTATCCCCGGGGCGCCTTCCGCGGAGGATTGCCATGCGTACTTCTCGTATGCGGACCACTCGTGCCGTCGCGGTCGCCGCCGTGGCCGTCGGGGCCGTCGGGCTCGCCGCCCCGACCGCGTCCGCGTGGGCCGACCCGACCAACATCGTGGCGATGCCCAGCGTGATCCCGAGAGGCGGCCACCTGACGGTGACCGTCGACGGATCCTCCTGCCAGTCGCCCGGCAGCAAGATCACCTCACATGCCTTCCCGGACGCGAAGCTGCACAGCATCGCGGGCGGCACCACGGCGAGCGCCACCGCGATCGTCCACTCGCACACCCACCCCGGCGCGTACGACATCACCGCTCACTGCGGCGGCAAGACGCTGACCCGGCCGGCGGCGTTCACCGTCATCCACGGCGGTGTGCGCGGCGGCTTCGGCGGCAGCACGAACTCGGGGGCCACCGGCACCGACATGGCCATCGGCGGTGCCCTGGTCACGGCGGCGCTCGTCGGCGGCGGGGTCTTCTGGATGCGCCGCCGCGCCGAGAACAAGATCTGAGTTCCCGCCGGGCCGGCGCGACCCCCTTCCGCTCCGTGCCCGGCAGGTGACCGTCCTTCGCCCTCGGGTCCTGGAGACGCCCGGGGGCGAAGCGCCGCGGCGCGCGGGTGCGGAGCGCGCGGGTCAGGAGTTGCCCTCGCCGGTGCGGCGGCGCGTCTTGTAGTACGCGGCACCCAGGGTGCCCAGGATCAGGGCGCCGCCGAGGGCGATCTCGTGCAGGTCGAGTCCGCCGAGGCTGCCGCCGACGCCGGCCTTGACGCCCTTCTGCGGGTTGTGGTGCGTGTTGCCGTCGGGGCGGGTGTTGTTGTCGGGGCGGCCGGTGGCGATGGTGAGGTCGGCCTTGTCGCTGCCGGGGTTGCTGCCGTTGCAGGTGAACGTCACCTCGTACATCGCGCCGGGCTTCGCGTCCCAGAACACGTGGGCGGTGGCGGACTTCTGCCCCTTGGGGATGGTGGTGTCGTCGAAGACTCCGGAGGTGACCTTGGTCTCGCCGTCGCAGCCGTCGACGTTGAGGGTCACCTGCCCGCCGGCGGCGACCGTCTTGGGGGTGATGCTGAAGCCGAACGCGGTCACGTTCTCCTCGCCTGTGGGGGCGGACGCGGACGCGGTCGGAGCGGTGAGGGTGAGGGCGGAAGCGGTGAGCAGGGCGGCCGAGGCGACGCGTATCGCGCGCATGATGAATCCTCCGGGTCCACGAGGAGCAGCTGCGGACCTTCTTCCGCTGATGCCTGAAATGCACCTCGATGCCCGAAACGCTAGATAGTGGCCAGGGGTCGCGCGATCCGTGTCGCGCGAACGGGGCAATCGTGTGGGCCGGGCGAGGGAACGGGACGGCGTGGCGGCTTCACGTCCTGGCCGTCGGCTGCCTCACGCCTTGGCCCACACGTGCGGTCCGCCCCGCCACTCGACGAGGTGCGGGTCGTCGAGCGCCATGTCGGCCTCGCCGAGCCCCGCGCGCCGCAGCAGCTCCGTCAGCTCGTGGTCGCTGCGCGCGACGCCCACCTCCCGTCCGCGCACGGTGACGCGTCGTCCGCCGTCGGCGGCGGGCGGATGGACGACGATCGGTGACTGCCAGGCCATGTCACCAGAGTGCGCCCTGCGGAGGCGCGGCGCAGCGCGGTTCACGGCCAACGCGCGTCGGTCCGTGGCATCGCGCGTCCCGGCCGGGCCTCTCCGACCGGGACGTGCGGCCAGGCGTCGCTCGCGCCCCAACAGGCCGCCCACGCCCAGGTGTTGGCGTACTTTCAAGATCCCTGTCGTAGTGTGGTGCCGACCGAACGGAGAATCGCACGGGGGAATGAACGTGGAACAGGTGTCCCGGGCCGCTGACGCGGCCTCCCCGAAGGTCGTGGTGGTCGTCCCCACGTACGACGAACGGGAGAACCTGCCCCTTCTCGTCGGCCTGCTCAGGGAGCTGGAGCTGCCGAACCTTCACGTCCTGGTGGTCGACGACAATTCGCCGGACGGCACCGGTGACATCGCGGACGGGATCGCGGCGGAGTCGGCGGGGACGGTCACCGTCCTGCACCGCGCCGAGAAGGACGGCCTCGGCCGTGCCTATGTAGCCGGCATGACCCGCGCCCTCGCCGACGGCGCCGACGTGGTCGTCCAGATGGACGCCGATCTCTCGCACCCGGCGCAGGCGCTCCCGCTCATGGTGCGCACCCTGCTCGCGGGCGGCGACGACCTGGCCGTCGTACTGGGGTCGCGGTATGTGGCGGGCGGCGCGCTCGCCACCGAGTGGGCCTGGCACCGCAAGGCGCTGTCCGCCTGGGCGAACTTCTACGTCAACGCCGTCCTGCGGCTCGGCGTCAAGGACGCCACGGCCGGCTTCAAGGCGTGGCGGGCCACCGCGCTGGCCGCGATCGACCTGCCGTCGGTGCGGAGCAACGGCTACTCCTTCCAGGTCGAGACGAACTACCGCGCGATCCGCCGCGGTCTGCGCATCGTCGAGGTGCCGATCACCTTCGAAGAGCGCGCCAACGGCGAGTCGAAGCTCAGTCTGCGGGTGCAGGCGGAGTCGGCGATCACCCCGTGGAAACTGCGGTTCGGCCGCCGGGGCGCGGGGAGCTGACGGTCCTGCCGGGCTCCCCGCGCCCCGGCGGCCGAGTAGGAAGGCCGAGCAGGGCGGGCCCGGTCAGCCCCCGAGATCCGGGAACAGCGCCCGGAACGGTTCCGCCGTCGCGGCGACACCACGGCTGTAGGGCGCGTCGAAGTCCCAGATGAGGAAGAGCAGGAAGGCGAACAGGGCGGAGAAGAGCCCGGCGAGGACCAGTTCGCGCGGTGTGCGGCGGATCTGCAGGGCGAAGAGCATGCCGATGGTGACCAGGCCGCCGGTGATCAGGCCGAACCACACCACCGCGGGCATGGTCGCCCCGACGCTGTCCGCGCGGGCGCTGCGCGCGTCGTCCGCGGCCGCCACCGAGTCGACCAGCGGCTGATACGCCTGCGCCTCGAAGTCCGTCTTCGGTTCGTAGTCCGTGACGTCGTGCCGGACGCGGGCCAGGAGGTCCGAGCCGCGGTCGGTGAGTTCGTTCTTGGACCTCATGGTGTCCCACTCGGTGGTGACGACATGGCTGACATAGGTGTGGACATCGGCGCGGATACGGTCGCGGATCTCCTCGGGATAGATCCGCGCCCGCTCCGAGACCTCGTGCAGCGCCTGGGCCTCAAGGCGTACGTGTTCCTGGGCGGCGCCGCGTGCCTCCCAGACTCCCGCGATGGCCAGACCGAGGACGATGGCGTACACGACACCGATCATCATCGTCATGTACTCGATGACGTCCGGGGTCTCGGACGCGTCGTAGTCCGCGCCGGTCCTGCGGTGGCGCAGCAGTGTCACGATGAGCACAACACCGCAAGCGGCCACCATCGCGAGGGTGAGAACAAGCCATTCCGACATGGAGACCTCCGGCGGTCAGCGCGGGCGGAGCGCGGCGACGGCGAGCACCGCGGGCGCCGTGATGAGCAGGGTGAGCGAGACGAGGGACGGGCCGTGGCGGGGCGCCTGCTTGCGGGGCGGGGCCTTGTACTCCGGATATTTCACGGGTGCGGGGGCCTTCGGGGGGCGGGCGGAGGGTTTCGGGTCGGGCTTCGGCTCTGATGCCGGCGCGGCGGCGGGCGGGGGCGGCGCGGGCGGGGGTGCCGCGGGCCGCGCGGACGGCTCCGGCGGCGGTGCCGGAGCCGGCGGCGGAGGTGGCTCAGGGGCGGGCGGCTTCGGCGGTGGTGGGGGCGGCGGCGGTGGCGGGGGAGGTGGAGGTGGAGGTGGTGGCGGGGGTTTGGGCTTCGGGTGGTGGGTGGGCCCGGCCCAGCAGCCGGCGCCGTCGCCCGAGACGGCCACGTTGTCGCCGCCGGAGGCGCCACCGTTCTGATTGATCGACGCGTACCCGCAGTTGTCGGCGGAGGCGGAGCCGACGGCCGTCGACGCGGCGAGCAGCAACGCCAGCCCGACCAGCGCCAACACGCGGGTGACCAGAGGCGACAAGGCTCGTGGAGTTCCGTGCACGACGGGGAGCATGAGCCGCGCACGCCCTCGGCACGCCCACGAAGCCCATGAATGACCCGAAGGAAGGACGCGCCCCCGACAGGGGTTCGACCGCGAGCGCCGCCGCCCACGCCGCCCCGCGGCGCACAAAGAATCTTGCGGCGGGGTTGAACGCGACGGCCGTCCCGGCCCGTACCTAGGGCCATGTGTGACGCAAAAGGGCGCCACAACACCTGTGCTGACACTGGGAGTCAAGGATGCTGCATCCAAGTGGGGGTTCCCCCCGGGCCTGGCGGAACGCCTCGCTCGTAGCGACAGCCGCGGCCCTGCTGGCGCTGACGACGGCGTGCGGTCAGGAGAAGGGCGACCAGTCTCCGAACGGGCAGAACGTGGGCAACGAAGCACCCGCCAAGAGCGACGGCTACGGCGCGGACGACGCCTACGGGGAGGACTTCGGCGCCGCGGACAAGGGCGCGGGCGCCAAGGCGAAGTCCGCAGGTCAACTCGCGGTGTGGGACAGCAAGAAGCTCGGCGAGGTCGTCACCGACAGCGCGGGCCGCACCCTCTACCGCTTCGACAAGGACACCGCCCAGCCGCCCAGGTCCAACTGCGACGCGGCCTGTCTGAAGGCCTGGCCCGTCGTCGCGGCCGACGGCTCCAAGGCCCCGCCGGGAGTCGACGAGTCCCTGCTCGGCGAGGTCACCGCCACCGACGGCACCAAGCAGCTCACCATCGACGGCTGGCCGATGTACCGGTACGCGAAGGACACCGCGCCGGGCGACGCCAAGGGGCAGGGTGTGGGCGGCACTTGGTTCGCGGCCGCCCCCGACGGCAAGAAGGCCGCACCGGCGGCCGACACCGCCCCCGTCGACCCCGCGGGCCTGTCCACCCGCAAGGACCCGAAGCTCGGCGAGATCGTCGTCGACAAGAACGGCATGACGGTCTACCGCTTCACGAAGGACTCCGCCTGGCCGATGAAGTCGGCCTGCACCGGCGCCTGCCTCGACAAGTGGCCCGTCGTGGAGCCCGTGGACCAGAGCGCCACTAGAGGGATCCTCAAGAAGGGCTACACCGTCTTCAACCGGCCCGACGGCAAGAAGCAGCAGACGATCGACTGCTGGCCGCTGTACACCTTCGCCGGCGACAAGAAGCCCGGCGACACCAACGGCCAGGGCGTGGGCGGCACTTGGTACGCCGCGAGCCCCACGGGGAAAACAGTGGGCGCTCCCTAGCCGCCCGCACGGCATTCGGACAGACCGGCCCGTCCCCTCCCATATCACAAGGAGGGGGCGGGCCGGTCGTACGTGTGGGATACGGCACTTGCCAAAGGCAGTGACCGAGAACGGACGACCAATTTCCGGTTTGACTCGCTCCCTTGGCGGACGATCAGTAGCCTCACCCTCGAACACCGGATCGCCCGTGCCGCCCCCTACCTTGGAGTCTTGATGGAGCGTCCCGCCTGGGCACCGCCGGGCATCGACATCTCGATGCCCAGCGTGTCCCGCATCTACGACTACTACCTGGGCGGTTCGCACAACTTCGAGGTGGACAGGGAGGCGGCCCGCGAGGCCATGGAGCACATGCCGGGGCTCCCGAAGATCATGCAGGCCAACCGCGCCTTCATGCGGCGCGCGGTGCGCCACGCCGTCGCCGGGGGCGTCACCCAGTTCCTCGACATCGGCTCCGGCATCCCCACGTTCGGCAACGTCCACGAGGTGGCGCGCCAGGCCAGCCCCGAGGCGCGCGTCGTGTACGTGGACCACGACCCGGTCGCCGTGGCCCACAGCCGCAGCGTGCTCGACGGCACCGAGGGGACCGCGGCCCTCGCCGCCGACCTGCGCAAGCCCCGGGACATTCTGGGCAGTTCGGAGGTCACCTCGGTCCTCGACCTGGACCGCCCGGTGGCTCTCCTCCTCGTCGCCGTCCTGCACTTCGTCGAGGACGCGTACGATCCTTACGCGGCGGTCGCCGAGCTGCGGGACGCGATGGCGCCCGGCAGCCTCGTCATCCTCAGCCACGCCTCGTACGAAGGGATCCCCGTCCCCCCCGAGCAAGCCGGCCGGACCGTCGGTGTATACAAGGACATCCGCAATCCACTGATCATGCGCTCGCGCGACCAGATCGCGCGGTTCTTCGAGGGATACGACATGGTGGAACCCGGCCTGGTGCCGATGCCGCACTGGCGGCCCGACACCGCGCCCGAGGAGGAGGACCCGTACTCCTTCTCGGGATTCGCGGGCGTGGGACGGAAGCGTTGAGCGGCGAGCAGGACGGACCCGAGGGCAGACTCCGCAGGTTCGCCACCATCTGGAGCCGTGCGATCTTCCCCGTCACCGCCACCTCGCTGACCCGTCCCGAGTTCGAGCAGCAACTGGTGCCGCTTGCCAGGCGGTTGAACGACGCGCTCCAGGAGCGGGTCTTCGACGCGGCGGAGAGCCAGGCCGTCGGCGCCGCCCTCATCGGCACGCACTGCACCGACCCCGAGGCCCTCAGCCGCACCCTCGACTGCGTCGACGCCTACCTCGTCCTGTACTGCGGCGGCGAAGGACCCCAGGAAGCGCTGCGGGCCCGCTCCGCGCGCATCCAGCACGCCATGGCCGCGGGCTTCGCCCGGGCCCTGCGGGAACGCACCCTCGCCGAGCAGGAGGCGATCTCCCGCGCCGCCCTGAGCGCGCGCAGCGCCGTCGCCGAGGCCCTGCACGCCAGCGAGGCACGCTTCCGGGCCGTCTTCCACGGCGCCGCGATCGGCATCGGGATAGCGGACCTCGAAGGCAGGATCCTCGAAGTCAACGACGCGCTGATCCGCATGTTCGGCGGCCTTGAGCACCAGCTCCGCGGGCGCAACGTGGGGGAGTGGACACACCCCGACGACTCCCCGCACGTCTGGAAGCTGTACGAGGAGCTGGTGCGCGGCGAGCGCGAGCACTACCGCGTGGAGAAGGCCTTCTACCGCCCCGACGGCACGGTCCTCTGGACCAACCTGACCGTGTCGCTGCTGCGCGACGCGGACGGAGTCCCGCAGTACCAGCTGGCGCTGATGGAGGACACCACCGAGCGCCGCCTGCTCAACCTCCGCCTGCGGTACGAGGCGACGCACGACGCGCTCACCGGCCTGCCCAACCGCACCCTGTTCTTCGAACGCCTGGAGAAGGCCCTCGCGGCGGGCGCGGACGCCCGCTTCGGGCTCTGCTACCTCGACCTCGACGGCTTCAAGACCGTCAACGACAGCCTCGGGCACGCGGCCGGCGACCGGCTGCTCGTCGAGGTCGCCGACCGGCTGCAATCCTGCGCGACCGCCCCCGGCGAGATGGTGGCCAGACTCGGCGGCGACGAGTTCGTGGCGCTCACCACGGGACCCGACACCGAGACCGAGGTGGACGAGCTCGCCGGCCGCATCATGAACGCGCTCGCCACCCCCATCCGCGTCGACGGCCGCGAGCTGACCGTGCGCGGCAGCATCGGCATCGTGGAGGGCCCCGCGGGCGAGCGCGGCGCCGCGGAGGTCCTGCGCAGCGCCGACATCACGATGTACCGCGCCAAGTCCGCGGGCGGCAACCGCTACGAACTCGCCGACCCCGAGGCCGACGCGCGCGCCATCACCCGGCACGGGCTGACCACCGCGCTGCCCGCCGCCCTGGAGCGCGGCGAGTTCTTCATCGAGTACCAGCCGCTCGTGCACCTCGCCGACGGCAGCGTGCGCGGCGCCGAGGCGCTGGTGCGCTGGCTGCACCCGCAGCACGGCGTCATCGGCCCGGACCGCTTCATCCCGCTCGCCGAGCACACCGGCCTGATCGTGCCGCTCGGCCGCTGGGTCCTCGCGGAGTCCGTACGCCAGGCCCGCCTGTGGGAGGCGCGCCCCCTCGACGGGGCGGCCGCCGCGGGACCCCTGCGCGTCAACGTGAACCTCTCACCCATGCAGCTGACCCACCCCGGCCTGGTCTCCGACACGGTCGACATCCTGGAGCGCGAGGGCCTGGAGCCGGGCGCGCTCTGCCTGGAGGTCACCGAGTCCGCTCTGATAGGAGCCGATGACGACCTGCTCAAGCCGCTGCGCAGGCTCGCCGAGATGGGCGTGGACATCGCGCTCGACGACTTCGGCACGGGCTACTCCAACCTCGCCAATCTGCGCCGCCTGCCGGTGAGCGTGCTCAAGCTCGACCGCTCGTTCACGCAGGGCATGCAGCACTTCCCCGCCGACCCCGTCGACCTGAAGATCGTCGAGGGGATCGTCGCGCTCGCGCACAGCCTCGACCTCGCGGTCACCGTCGAGGGCGTCGAGACGGGCGCGCAGGCGGACCAGCTGCGGGAGCTCGGCTGCGACACGGCGCAGGGCTGGTACTACGCCCGCCCGGGCCCGCCCGACCGGCTGCACGAGCTGGCGCTCGCCGACGCGACGGGCTGACCCGTGATCCGCTGGGCGTACGCCTTCATCGACCGGCCCCGCGACCGCTTCCCCCGGGCTTGCGCCTTCTGGACCGCGGTCACCGGCACGCGCCTGTCGGAACTCCGGGGCCCCGCCGCCGAGTTCGCGACCCTGCTGCCGCACGCTCCCGCCGACGCGTGCGTGAAGGCGCAGGCCGTGGCCGGGCCCGCCGGCGCACACCTCGACCTCGCGGTGGACGACGTCGCCGCGACGACGCGGGAGGCCCGCGGCCTCGGCGCCGCCGCGGTGCACGCGGAGGAGGGCCTCGAAGTCCTGCGCTCGCCGGCCGGGCAGCTCTTCTGCGTGGTGCCCTGGTCGGGCGAGACGACCCGCCCGGCACCGGTCGCCGCGCCCGGCGGCGCCACCAGCCGCCTGGACCAGGTGTGCCTGGACGTGCCCCCGGGGGCGTACGACAGGGAAGTCGCTTTCTGGGCGGCGCTCACGGGGTGGGAGTCCAGTGCGAGCGCCCTCTCCGAGTTCCACCGTGTGCAGCCGCCCCCGGAGCTCCCGGTCCGGCTCCTGCTGCAGTGTCTCGGCCCGGACGGGCGCGCCGGGGCCCATCTCGACCTGGCCTGCTCGGACCCGGACGCGGTGCGCGCCTGGCACGAGAGCCACGGAGCCGTCTTCGTGTCGCGCGGCGCGAACTGGCTCGTGATGCGCGATCCGGCGGGCGGCACCTACTGTCTGACGGGCCGCGACCCGGAGTGAGCGGTGGGGGCACGCGTCAGCGTGCCAGCAGCATCCGCTGGAGTTCGCGTGCCGCCCGCGGGGGTGCCACGTCGCTGCGGTGGGCGAGCGCGATCGTGCGGTGCAGGCTCGGGCTGGCCAGGGGCGTCATCCGCAGGTCGGGGCCTGAGCGTTCCGCGACCATGCGCGGGACGACCGCCACGCCGAGCCCGGCCCGCACGAAGCCGAGCACCGCGTCCATCTCGCCGCCCTCCACCGCGAACTCGGGCTCGAACCCCTCGGCGCGGCAGGCGGTGACGGTGAGCTCCCGCAGGTCGTAGCCGTGCCGGAACATCACGAGGCGCTCACCCTGCAGATCCGCGATCCGGACCGAGCCGCCGAGGCCCCGCCAGTCCGGCGAGGACACCACGACCAGGTCCTCGCGGAGCAGCTCCACGGTCGTCAGGGCGGGTGACGGCGACGGCAGCGGCAGCACCACAAGGGCCAGGTCCAGCGCGCCGCGCGCCAGTTCGCGTACGAGATCGTGGGAGCCGCCCTCCTCGATGAGGAGTTGGATGCCCGGGTGGCGGTCGTGGAAGGCGCGGAGCACATCCGGCAGCAGGCCCGTGCAGACGCTCGGGGTGGCACCGAGGCGGATGCGGCCGCGGCGCAGCTGCGCCAGCTCCTGCACCTCGATCCGCGCGGTGTCCGCGTCGGCGAGGATCCGGCGGGCCAGCGGCAGCAGGGCCTCGCCGGCGTCGGTGAGGGTGATGTTGCCGCGCGCCCGGCTGAAGAGCTCCGCGCCCAGCTCCTTCTCCAGCGCCCGGATCTGCTGCGAGAGCGAGGGCTGGGAGACGTGCACCGCCTCCGCGGCCCGTGTGAAGTGCCGGGTCTCGGCGACCGAGACGAAGTAGTGCAGCTGCTGGAATTGCATACCTGCAGCGTACGGGCCTCGATAGGGAGAGGCTATGGAGATGAGCCGAACCATCTCTTGGACCGATGAGGACTTTCGGCCGTAGCGTCTCCGACATGGCTCTGGCAACGCGGACGGACAAACGACCGTCCATGACCCGCACGCTGTGGGACTCCACCATCGGCAAGAAGACGGTGATGGCGGTGAGCGGCTTGATCATGCTGCTCTACCTGTTCCTGCACATGATCGGGAACCTGAAGATCTTCTTCGGCCCCGCGGAGATCAACCACTACGCACACTGGCTCCGCACCGTCGGCGAGCCCTTCATGCACTACGAGTGGACGCTCTGGCTGCTCCGCGTGGTGCTCGTCGTCGCCGTCGTCGCGCACGCCACCGCCGCGTACCAGCTGAGCCGCCGCGACATCAGGGCGCGCCCCACGAAGTACGTGCACAAGAGGCGCGAGGCGAGCTTCGCCACCCGCACCATGCGCTGGGGCGGCATCATCCTCGCCCTGTTCATCGTCTGGCACATCCTCGACCTGACGACCGGCACCGTGCACCCGGGGAACTACGAGCACCTGCACCCGTACCAGAACATCATCGACACCTTCTCCACCTGGTACGGCAACGTCATCTACATCGTCGCCGTGGTCGCCGTCGGCTTCCACGTGCGGCACGGACTGTGGAGCGCCGCACAGACCCTGGGCGTGGGCACCGCGACCCGCGACCGCGTCCTCAAGCCCCTGGCCAACGGCCTCGCCGCGGTGCTGACCCTGGGCTTCGTCTCCGTACCCGTGGCCGTCATGACCGGACTGGTGAGCTGACCCATGAACTACTCCAGTGAGTACTCCGCGTACACGACGGGGGAGCCGCTCGTCGACACCAAGGCACCCACCGGGCCGATCGCCGAGCGCTGGGACACCCGCCGCTTCGAGGCGAAGCTGGTCAACCCGGCCAACCGCCGCAAGCAGACCGTGATCGTCGTCGGCACCGGCCTGGCCGGCGGCTCCGCCGGAGCCACCCTCGCCGAACAGGGCTACCACGTCGTCCAGTTCTGCTACCAGGACTCCCCGCGCCGCGCCCACTCCATCGCCGCGCAGGGCGGCATCAACGCCGCGAAGAACTACCGCAACGACGGCGACTCCGTCCACCGCCTCTTCTACGACACCGTCAAGGGCGGCGACTTCCGCGCCCGCGAGTCCAACGTGCACCGCCTCGCGCAGATCTCCGTCGAGATCATCGACCAGTGCGTCGCGCAGGGCGTGCCGTTCGCCCGCGAGTACGGCGGCCTCCTCGACACCCGCTCCTTCGGCGGCGTCCAGGTGTCCCGCACCTTCTACGCCCGCGGCCAGACGGGGCAGCAGCTGCTCCTCGGCGCCTACCAGGCGCTCAGCCGGCAGATCGCCGCGGGGAACGTGGAGATGCATCCCCGTACGGAGATGCTCGACGTCATCGTCGTCGACGGGCGGGCGCGCGGCATCGTCGCCCGCGACCTGATCACCGGCAGGATCGACACGTACTTCGCCGACGCCGTCGTCCTCGCCTCCGGCGGCTACGGCAACGTCTTCTACCTGTCGACCAACGCCATGAACTCCAACGCCACCGCCGTCTGGCGGGCCCACCGGCGCGGCGCGTACTTCGCCAACCCCTGCTTCACCCAGATCCACCCCACCTGCATCCCGCGCACCGGCGACCACCAGTCCAAGCTCACGCTGATGAGCGAGTCGCTCCGCAACGACGGACGCATCTGGGTGCCGAAGGCGCGCGGCGACCAGCGGCCGCCGAACGAGATCCCCGAGGACGAGCGCGACTACTACCTGGAGCGGATCTATCCGTCCTTCGGCAACCTCGTCCCGCGTGACATCGCCTCGCGCGCCGCGAAGAACGTGTGCGACGAGGGCAGGGGAGTGGGCCCCGGCGGTCAGGGCGTCTACCTCGACTTCGCCGACGCCATCCGGCGCATGGGCAAGAAGAAGGTCGAGGAGAAGTACGGCAACCTCTTCGACATGTACGAGCGGATCACCGCGGAGAACCCGTACGAGGTGCCGATGCGGATCTACCCCGCCGTGCACTACACGATGGGCGGCCTCTGGGTCGACTACGACCTGCAGACCACCGTCCCCGGCCTCTTCGCGATCGGCGAGGCCAACTTCTCCGACCACGGCGCCAACCGGCTCGGCGCGAGCGCCCTCATGCAGGGCCTCGCCGACGGCTACTTCGTCCTGCCGTCCACCATCAACGACTACCTCGCGCGCAACCCGCACAAGGACGAGGTGAGCGACGACCACCCCGTCGTCCAGGAGGTCCTCGCCGAGACCGAGGACCGGCTCAACCTCCTCCTGTCCGTCGACGGCGACCGCACCCCCGACTCCTTCCACCGCGAACTGGGCGAAGTCATGTGGGAGTTCTGCGGCATGGCCCGCACGGAGACGGGGCTGCGCAAGGCACTGGAGCGCATCCCGCAGATCCGCGAGGAGTTCTGGCGCCGCATCAAGGTGCCCGGCACCGGCGAGGAGTTCAACCAGTCCCTGGAGAAGGCCAACCGGATCGTCGACTACCTCGAACTCGCCGAGCTGATGTGCCTCGACGCCCTGCACCGCGCCGAGTCCTGCGGCGGCCACTTCCGCGAGGAGTCCCAGACGCCCGACGGCGAGGCCGCCCGCCGCGACGAGGAGTTCTCCTACGCCGCCGCCTGGGAGTTCACCGCCACCGGCGACGCCCCCGTCCTTCATAAAGAAGACCTCGTCTTCGAGTACGTCCACCCCACTCAGCGGAGCTACGCATGAAGCTCACCCTGCGCGTCTGGCGCCAGAAGAACGCCGACGCCGACGGCGCGATGTCCACCTACGAAGTGGACGGCATCTCCTCCGACATGTCCTTCCTGGAGATGCTCGACACCCTCAACGAAGAGCTCATCGTCAAGGGCGAGGACCCCGTCGCCTTCGACCACGACTGCCGCGAGGGCATCTGCGGCGCCTGCTCGCTCGTCATCAACGGCGACGCGCACGGCCCCGAGCGCACCACCACCTGCCAGCTCCACATGCGGTCCTTCGAGGACGGCGACACCATCGACATCGAGCCGTGGCGCGCCGCCGCCTTCCCGGTCGTCAAGGACCTGGTGGTGGACCGCTCCGCCTTCGACCGCATCATCCAGTCCGGCGGCTACATCAGCGCCAACACCGGCTCCGCGCCCGAGGCGCACGCCGCCCCGGTGCCGAAGCCGGACGCCGACTTCGCCTTCGAACACGCCGAGTGCATCGGCTGCGGGGCGTGCGTGGCGGCCTGCCCCAACGGGTCGGCGATGCTCTTCACCTCGGCCAAGGTCAACCACCTCAACGTGCTCCCGCAGGGTGCGCCCGAGCGGGAGACGCGGGTCCTCGACATGGTCGCGCAGATGGACGCGGAGGGGTTCGGCGGCTGCACGCTGACCGGCGAGTGCGCGACGGCCTGCCCGAAGGGCATTCCGCTGCCGTCCATCGCCGCGATGAACAAGGAGTGGCTGCGCGCCACCCGGAAGGTCAGCCGATAGGCGCGGTTCCGCCCGCCGCGGGGGGCGCGTACCTTGCGACCCATGTATCCGGGAGCGTACGACCCCGCGAGGACGGCCGTCGTCAGCGCCGACGGCACACGGACCCTCAGCTACGGACAACTCGAAGAACGCTCCCTGCGGCTCGCGGATCATCTGCGGGCCGCGGGTCTGCGTCGGGGCGACCACCTCGCCCTGCTCTGCGACAACGACCCGCGCGCCCTGGAGGTCTACTGGGCAGCCATGCGCTCCGGGCTCTATCTCACCGCCGTCAACCACCACTTGACGGCTGAGGAGGCCGCCTACATCGTGCGCGACTGCGGCGCGGGGGCGCTGATCGTCGCCGGTTCGCTCACCGAACTGGGCATGCGTGTCAGGGAGTTGGCGGGCGGGCCGCAGCTCGCGCTCGGCCTCGACGACGGGTCGTACGAGAAGGCGCTGGACGCGGCCTCCCCCGTGCCGCCCGACCGCCAGCCGCTCGGCACCGACATGCTCTACTCCTCCGGCACCACGGGACGGCCCAAGGGCATCGAGCCGACACTCCCCGAAGGGGACGTGCGGGACCAGCCCACGACGTACACCGTCGTCTTCCAGGCGATGTACGGCTTCGGCGAGGACACCGTCTACCTCTGCCCCGCGCCGATCCACCACGCGGCACCCCTGCGCTTCTGCGGCGTGGTGACCGCGCTCGGCGGCACCGTCGTCCTGATGGAGTCCTTCGACGCCGAGGCGGCCCTCGCGGCCGTGCAGCGCCACCGGGTGACGCACAGTCAGTGGGTGCCGACCATGTTCGTCCGCATGCTGAAGCTCCCCGCCGAGGTGCGCGAGCGGTACGACCTGTCGTCGATGAAGGTCGCCGTCCACGCCGCCGCGCCCTGCCCCGTCGAGGTCAAACGGCGGATGATGGAGTGGTGGGGGCCCGTCCTGTACGAGTACTACTCGTCGACCGAGGGCAACGGCATCACCTTCATCACCCCGCAGGAGTGGCTGCGCAAGCCCGGGTCCGTCGGCCGCGACGGATTCCTCGGTACCCTGCGGATCTGCGACGAGGAGGGGCGCGTCCTGCCGCCCGGCGAGACCGGAACGGTCTACTTCGAGCGCGACGTACCGTCCTTCCGCTACCACGGCGACGAGACCCGCACCCGCGCGGCCCAGCACCCCGAGCACCCGAACTGGACGACCACGGGCGACATCGGACACGTCGACGACGACGGCTACCTCTTCCTCACCGACCGCAAGGCCTTCATGATCATCTCGGGTGGTGTGAACGTCTACCCGCAGGAGGCCGAGGACATCCTCGTGCTGCACCCGGCCGTCGCCGACGTCGCGGTCGTCGGGGTCCCCGACCCGGAGATGGGCGAGGCGGTCAAGGCGGTCGTCCAGGTCGAGCCGGGCGTTGAACCCGGCCCGGAACTGGAACGGGAACTCATCGACTTCGCGCGGGACCGCCTCGCGCACTACAAGGCTCCCCGCACCGTCGACTTCACCGTGTCCCTGCCACGCACCCCCACGGGCAAACTGGCGAAGTCCCGGCTGCGCGACGCGTACCGGAACGGGTGACGCGCCGGGGCCGTGCCGCCGGTGCCGGGCTGCGTGCCGCCGGTCAGTCGCCCTGCCCGCCCAGGGCGCGGGCCAGGTACGGCGCCGTACGGCTGTTCTCCGCCCGGGAGACCTCCGCCGGGGTGCCCGTCGCCACGATCCGGCCGCCCCGGTCGCCGCCGCCCGGACCCAGGTCGATCACATGGTCCGCGACCGCCACCATCGCCATGTCGTGCTCCACGACGACCACGGAGTTGCCCGCGTCGACCAGCTCGTGCAGGCGATGCGTGAGGAGTTCGGCGTCGGCCGGGTGCAGGCCCGTCGTGGGCTCGTCCAGGAGGTAGAGGGTGTGGCCCCGCCGGACGCGCTGCAACTCGCCCGCCAGCTTGATGCGTTGGGCCTCGCCGCCCGACAGCTCCGTGGCCGGCTGGCCGAGCCGCAGGTAGCCGAGCCCGACGTCGAGGAGCGTGCGCAGGCTGCGTACGACGGGCGGAGTGTCGGCGAAGAAGTCCGCGGCGGACTCCACGGTCAGGTCGAGGACCTCCGCGATGTTCCTGCCGCGGTACGTCACTTCGAGCGTCTCGGGGTTGTAGCGGGCGCCCGCGCAGTCGGGGCACGGCGCGTAGGTGCTCGGCAGGAAGAGCAGCTCGACGCTGACGAACCCCTCGCCCTGGCAGGTCTCGCACCGCCCGCCCGCCACGTTGAAGGAGAACCGGCCCACGCCGTAGCCGCGCTCCTTCGCCGTGTCCGTGGCCGCGAAGACCTTGCGCACGACGTCGAAGAGGCCGGTATAGGTGGCGAGGTTGGAACGGGGCGTGCGCCCGATCGGCTTCTGGTCGACGCGGACCAGCCTGCCGACCCCCGGCAGCTCCTCGGTGATCTCGCCGACGAGCGTGGACTTGCCCGAGCCCGACACGCCGGTGACCGCCGTGAACGCGCCGAGCGGGATCTCCGCCGTCACCTCGCGAAGGTTGTGCCGGGTGACCGGCCCGACCTTCAACCAGCCCCGGGCGGGGCGCACTTCGCGTACGGGTGAGGGGGATTCGTCGAAGAGGAAGCGGGCGGTCGCCGACTCCGGGACGTCCGCGAGCTCCGCCACCGGGCCGCTGTGCAGGACGTGCCCGCCGTGCTCGCCCGCCTGCGGGCCGACGTCGACGAGCCAGTCCGCGTGCCGCATGACATCGAGGTGGTGCTCGACGACGAAGACGGAGTTCCCGGCCTCCTTGAGCCGGTCGAGGACCGTCAACAGGGCCTCCGTGTCCGCCGGATGGAGTCCCGCCGACGGCTCGTCCAGGACGTACACCACACCGAAGAGACCCGAGCGCAGCTGGGTCGCGAGGCGCAGGCGCTGCAGTTCGCCCGCCGACAGGGTGGGCGTGGCGCGGTCCGGGCTGAGGTAGCCGAGGCCGAGCTCGGTGACGGTCGCGATGCGGGCCAGCAGGTCCTCGGTCAGGACACGCGCCGTCTCCGACGACGTCCTCTCCGCCGCGAGGACGTCGGCGAGCCCGGAGAGCGGCAGCGCGGCGAGCTCGGCGATCGTGCGGCCCGCGAGCGTCACCGCCAGCGCCTCCGGCCGCAGCCTGCTCCCGCCGCACGCGGGGCACGGCGCACTCGCCAGGAACCGCTCGGCCCTGGCCCGCAGCGTCTGGCTCTTGGAGTCGGCGAAGGTCTTCAGCACATAGCGCCGGGCGCTCATGTAAGTGCCTTGGTAGGGGCGGTGGATCCGGCCGGCCTCCCGCACCGGGTGCACCGTCACGACCGGCTGCTCGTCCGTGAACAGGATCCAGTCGCGGTCCCGCTGCGGCAGCTCGCGCCAGGGGCGGTCCACGTCGTGGCCGAGGGCGTCGAGGACGTCCCGCAGGTTCTTGCCCTGCCAGGCGCCCGGCCAGGCGGCGATGGCGCCCTCGCGGATGGACAGCGAGGGGTCGGGGACCAGCAGCTCCTCGGTGGTCCGGTGGACACGGCCAAGACCGTGGCACTCTGGGCACGCGCCGGCCGTCGTGTTGGGCGAGAAGGCGTCCGAGTCGAGCCGTTCGGCGCCCTCCGGGTAGCGGCCCGCGCGCGAGAAGAGCATCCGCAGGGAGTTGGAGAGCGTGGTGACCGTGCCGACGGAGGAGCGGGAGGTCGGCGCCGAGCGGCGCTGCTGGAGCGAGACGGCGGGCGGCAGTCCGGTGATCTCGCCGACCTTCGGGGCGCCCACCTGGTGGATCAGCCGCCTGGCGTACGGCGCGACGGACTCGAAGTAGCGCCGCTGGGCCTCGGCGTAGATGGTGCCGAACGCGAGCGAGGACTTGCCCGAGCCGGAGACGCCCGTGAAGACCGTGAGGACGTCGCGCGGGATGTCCACGTCGACACTCTGGAGGTTGTGCTCCCGGGCACCCCGGACGCGTACGAACGGATCGTGGGGGCTGTGCATGGTCGGGCTCCGTACGCGGCTCGGGGACAAACCCCACAATCCTAGGCCGTGGCCGGTCGCGCGAGCCGGTAGGGGTGAATAGGGGTGTCGCAATAGGGGGACGCAATTGCGGTACGGCGGCGTCGACAGCTGATCCAGGCGTGTTCTGGAATGGTATTGGTGCGCGTTCCGAAGATATTGCGCAGGGCGTTCCTCCGCGCGGCGCCACCGGAATGCGACGGGATGCCCCGCCACGGATTCACCACTCCCGGCGGACCGCCCGCAGTTCGCGCGCCGCAGCCACGTCCGCACATCCCGCGAGTCCCAGAGCGTCCCGGAATTCGTCCGTCAGGAGTTCGAGGACCCGCCGCACTCCGTCCTCACCGCCGACCGCGAGACCCCACAGCGGCGGACGCCCCACCAGCACGCCGGACGCGCCGAGTGCCAGCGCCCTGAGCACGTCCGTACCGCTGCGGACGCCGCTGTCCAGCAGGACCTCGCACCGGCCGGCAAGGGCCGCCACCACGTCCGGCAGCGCGTCGACGCTCGGCACGGCGCCGTCCAGCTGGCGGCCGCCGTGGTTCGACACCACCACGGCGTCGACCCCGCACTCGGCGGCGCGCACCGCGTCCTCGGCCGCGAGGACACCCTTCAGCACCAGCGGCAGCCGGGTCCGCTCCCGCAGCGCCGCCACCGACGACCACGTCAGCGCGGGCGAGAACGCCGCCCCGGTGTGCGCGGCCAGCGCGGAGGCTGCGCCGGAAGGCGGCCGGTGGGCGGCGGAGGGCCCCGCCGCGAGGTGGGCGGCGCGCACGTGGTCCGGCAGCGCGAACCGGTTGCGCACGTCGCGCAGCCTGCGGCCCATCCACGGCACGTCGACCGTGAGCACGACCGCCTCCGCGCCGGCGTCCTCGGCCCGCCGGACCAGGTCGAGGGAGCGCCCCGGCTCCCGCAGCCAGTACAGCTGGAACCAGACGGCTCCGCCGACCGCGGTGAGCCGCTCCACCGGGACGCTGCTGAGGGTGCTCGCGGTGAACGGCACGCCCGCCGCCTTCGCCGCCCGGGCGGCGGCCAGTTCCCCCTCGGGGTGCACCAGCCGCTGGTAGGCGACCGGCGCGACCGCGAGCGGCAGCCGGGCAGGACGCCCGAGCAGGGTGGCCTCCGTCGTGCACCGCGACACGTCCCGCAGGACGCGCGGCACGACGAAGACCCGGTCGAGGGCCGCGCGGTTGGCGTCGAGCGTCACCTCCGCGCCGCTGCCGCCGGCCACGAAGTCCCGGACGGCGGCGGGCAGGACCGCGTCGGCGGCACGTTCGACGTCGGCCAGACAGTGGAGACGGTCGACCGCGGGCCGGTGCCCCGCTTCAGCGCTGGTCGAATCCACGCTGCTTCGTCCGCTCCAGCTCCACCGCTTCGTAGAGCGCCTTGATGTTCGCGCTGCCGAAGGTCGCCGCTCCCTGCCGCTCGATGACCTCGAAGAACAGGGTCTTCCGCGGGTGGGTGGACGCCGTGAAGATCTGGAAGAGCCGGCCGTCGTGGTCCTCGTCGGCGAGCACGTGCGTCGAGCGCAGGTCGGCCAGCCGCTGCTCGCCCAGCTCGACGCGCCGGCCGAGCAGGTCGTAGTACGACGACGGGGTGCGCAGGAACGCGACGCCGCGCTCGGACAGGGCCCGCACCGAGCTCACCGCGTCCCGCGAGGAGAACGCCAGGTGCTGGACGCCCGCGCCCTGATGCCCCTTGAGGAACTCGTCGATCTGGCCGGTGGCGGCCGAGGTGTCGGGCTCGATCAGCGTGAGGGTCACGGTCCCCGAACGGCTCTGCACGACCTTCGACTCCATGGCCTGCGTGCCCACGACGATGTGCTCCTCGAAGACGAACCGGAAGCCGAGGGCGTCGCGGTAGTAGGCGACCATCGCGTCGAGGTCGCCCGCGGGCAGGCACACCGCGACGTGGTCGAGCTCCAACAGGCCGACGGCGTCGGACCGTTCGGTGTCCGGCGCTGCCACCGGGACGTGGCCGACGGGCAGCCCGGGGCCTTCCCCGGGGGCGCGCCGGACCAGGGTGTGGACGAGGTCCCCGAAGCCACGGAGCGCCGCGGTGGTGCCGGGACCGGCCTCGGTCGGCGGCGCCGGATGCCGGTGGGCCAGGGCGCCGCGGGCCAGCGCGGCCTGGAACGCCGCTTCCGGGTCGGCGGTGCGCAGCGCGATGTCCGCGACGCCGTCGCCGTGGGCCATCACGTACGCGGACGCGGGGTGCAGCTCGGAGGTCGCCTGGGTCAGGACGAGCGTGATCTTCCCGTGCCGCACGGTGATGCCACGGTGCTCGGCGGAGGTGCTGGTGCCGATCACGGTGAACGCGTACCGGTCGGTCCAGTGGGCCACCGCCGCGTCCAGGTCCTCGACGTACATCTCCACGTAGTCGATGGAGAGATCCGCGAGCGGATCCGCTGATTCTGCTGATTCCGGTGATTCCGATAAATCCCTCATGAAGGTCTCCAGATCCGGAGAGAAATGAGCTCCTGGGACTCTACGAGCCCGGTCGCGAATCTGGCTACGGCCGTTATGGACGCCGGACTTCACCGTCCAGGAGGCCGACTTCGCAGGGCCGCGCATAAAGCTGGTGGTCCTTTATCCTTCAGTTTTCGGTTTATGGCCGATGGCCTTTGGCGGGTGCTGACTTGTTTGGACGGGTGATGACTTGTGATGCGCACCATGGCCGTCATCGGCACGGGCCTGATCGGCACCTCCGTCGCGCTGGCCGTGAGCCGGCGGGGCGTGACGGTGTACCTGTCCGACCGTGACCCCGCGGCGGCCCGGACGGCCGCCGCGCTCGGCGCCGGATTCGTGCGGACCCCGGCCGAACCGGTGGACCTGGCCGTGCTCGCCGTGCCGCCCAGCCAGGTGGGTGCCGTGCTCGCCGAGGCGCAGGGCCGCCGCCTCGCCGACAGCTACACCGACGTGGCGTCCGTGAAGGCCGAGCCGGAGCGGGCCGCGCTGAGCCACGCCCCCGACCCGGACCGCTACGTCGGAGGCCACCCCTTGGCGGGCCGGGAGCGCTCGGGCCCGCTCGCCGCCCGCGCCGACCTCTTCACGGGCCGCAACTGGGTGCTGACCCCTTCCCCGCTGACCTCGGACGAGACCTTCGACCAGGCCCTGGAACTGGTCGCCCTGTGCGGTGCCGTCCCGGTCGTGATGGGCAGCAAGGACCACGACGCCGCCGTGGCAGTCACCTCCCACGTACCCCACCTCATGGCCAGCCTGATGGCCGCACGGCTGCGCGAGGGCCCGGCCGACCTGCCCCGCCTCGCCGGACAGGGCCTGCGCGACGCCACCCGGATCGCGGGCGGCGACTCACGGCTCTGGGGCGACATCCTCCAGGCCAACGCCCCGGCGATCGCCGGCGTCCTCAGGGACCTGCACAGGGACCTCTCCCGCCTCGTGCCGGCGCTGGACGCGCTCGCCGCACCCGGCGGCCGGGAGCGGGACCTCGGCATGCGGACGCTGGTGGACCTGCTCGACCGGGGCATCTCCGGCCTCGCGGAGATCCCGGACACCCGGTCCGGCGCCTCGCCCGAGGACCTGTGCGTACGGGTCGCCGTCCCGGACCGCCCCGGCGAACTGGCACGGCTCCTCGCCGCGGTCGCGGACTTCGGCATCGCGGCGGACGACGCCCGGGTCGAGGAAGCGAGGCCGGACGGGGACGCGCACGGTGCGGGATTCGCCGTACGCTTCACCGTCCCGCCGCGCACCGCGGACCGGCTCGTGGCCGTGCTCGGCGCCGGGGGATGGGATGTCGTACGGGACGCGACCGTCGCGGTGACCCGGCCGGGCCGTAGCCCTGCGTGACCGCCGAGCGTTCCGCGTGGCCGCCGACCGGCGTGTTGAAGCGTGTCCGTGCCTGTCCAAGTGTGCGAATCGGCCGGTTGGACGACGTTGTTGGACCGTCGGGAACCGTGTGACTCTGAGCGACGTATGACACTTTCCCGATAACTTCCGGACGCCTGGGAGAATTCATGCCGGAACTGACGGCCGACGGCCCGGAGCACTCCGCGGCGAACCGAGCGGCGTTCGACCGCAAGGGCCTGCGCCAGGGCGCACCGGGGAACCCCGGGCCCCCCGAGACCACCGTGAAGATCCTCGGCCGCGTCTGGGCGGCGCCCCTGGTCGTCGGACCGCTCGCCGCCCCGGCCCGCCCCGGCGGCGAACTCGCCGTGATCCGCGCCGCGGGCGCCGCCCAACTCCCCGCGGTCGTCGGCGCCTTCGCCGAACGCGCCTTCAGCGAGCTCTCCTCGGCCGCCGACGTCCCGCCCTGGCTGCGCACCTACGCCTTCCGGGACCGCGACACCGGACGCGACCTCGCCGCGCGGGCCGAGGACGCCGGATTCGGGGCGGTGCTCCTGGCGCTCGGCAGCCGCGACGATGCCCGCCTCGGGAAGGTCGCCGCCCCCGCCAACCTGACGCGGCACGCACCGTCGAGCGACGTCCGCACCCTGCTCGACACCCGCGCCGGCTGGGCCGACGTGGCCGGGCTGCGCGCGGCCACCGCGCTGCCGCTGCTCGTCGCGGGCGTGCGCACCGAGTCCGACGCGCTCCGCGCCCTGGACAGCGGCGCCGACGGCGTCGTGGTCACCTCCCTCGACGCGCTCCCCGCGATCGCGGAGACCGTGGCGGGGCGCTGCCCGGTCCTGCTGAGCGGCGGGATCCGGCGCGGCGCGGACATCCTCGTGTCCCTCGCGTCCGGTGCCGACGCGGTGTTCGCCGGGCGCCCCGTCCTCGACGGGCTGCGGGCCGGCGGGCGCGCGGGAGTGGCGGAGGCGCTGGACGGCCTCGTCCGGGAGCTCGGCGAGGCGATGACGTTCACCGGCACCGCGACCGTCGCGGACATCGGCCCCGGCCTGGTCCGCACCGCGCCGTCCCCCACGGACACGGCCACAGAGACGGCCACGGCACCGGCCGTGGCCGCGCGGCCGCTGCGGAAGGCCGACCTGCACGCCAGTGTGTCCGCCCCGGTCCTCGACACGATGACCTTCCTCAACGAGATCACCTCCCGCTACCCGGAGGCGATCTCCTTCGCGCCGGGCCGCCCCCACGACGGCTTCTTCGACAACGAACAGATCTTCACCCACCTCCGCCGGTACCTGAACCACCTGGAGGAGCAAGGGCTTTCGCCGCAGCAGGTGCGCACCGCCATGTACCAGTACGGGCCCACCGCGGGCCAGATCCGCGAGATCATCGCCGACTCGCTGCGCGCCGACGAGAACATCGACGTCCCGGCCGAGTCGATCGTGGTGACCGTCGGCGCGCAGGAGGCCATGCTCCTCGTCCTGCGCGCCCTGATCACCGGCCCCGACGACGCGCTCCTGGTCTCCAGCCCCTGCTACGTGGGCATCACCGGAGCGGCCCGCCTCCTGGACGTCGCCGTGACCCCCGTCGAGGAGCACGAGGACGGTGTCTCCTGCGCCGACCTGGAGGCGGCGATCAGGAACGAGCGGGCCCGCGGGCGCCGGCCCCGCGCCTTCTACGTCGTCCCCGACCACTCCAACCCGTCGGGCACCACGATGGGTCCGCGGGCGCGGGCCGAACTCCTCGAACTCGCCGCCCGGCACGGCATCCTCATCCTGGAGGACAGCCCCTACCGCCTGGTCAGCCCCGGCCCGCCGCTGCCGACGCTGAAGTCCCAGGACCGCGCGCACACGGTCGTCCACCTGGGCTCCTTCTCGAAGACCGTGTTCCCCGGCGCCCGCGTCGGCTTCGTCGTCGCCGACCAGCCCGTCGTCGACGAGTCCGGGCACACAGGCCTGCTCGCGGACGAACTCGCCAAGATCAAGAGCATGGTGACGGTCAACACCTCCTCGCTCAGCCAGGCCGCCGTGGCGGGCACGCTCCTCGCGGCGGGCGGCCGGGTCTCGGAGCTGAACGCGGCAGCGGCCACCTATTACGGCGATGCCATGCGGGCCACGCTCAGGGAGCTCGACGCACACCTGCCCCCGGAGCGGCGGGAGGCCCTCGGCGTGGGGTGGAACGAACCCACGGGCGGGTTCTTCCTCACCCTGCGGGTGCCCTTCCGCGCGGACAACGCCGCGCTGATCCGCTCGGCACAGGACTTCGGCGTCATCTGGACGCCGATGACGTACTTCCATCCCGACGGCGGAGGCCTGCACGGCATCCGCCTGTCGACCAGCTATCTGACGCCCGCCCAGATCCGGGAGGGCACCGCGCGGCTCGTGCGGTTCATCGAGGCGGAGAGCGCGCGAACGGTGACCTGACCGCGAGCTCGACCTGACAGGGAAGGACAGGACAGTGACCGGCACCGAGACCATGCGGTACCTGCGCAGCAAGCCACGAATGTGGGGGTGGACCTTCCGATGACCACGGGGACCGCATCGATGACCATGGACCCGGCACCGCCCACGACGTTCGCCCACCCCCGCGTCGTCGGCGTGGGCACGGCCGTGACCGCCGCGTCCTACTCGCAGCTGGAGGTGCTGGACGCCTTCGGGATCACCGACCCCAAAGTGCGCTCGGTGTTCCTCAACAGCGCGATCGAACGGCGCAACCTCGCCCTTCCTCCGGAGGACGCCCACGGCGTGCGCGCCCCCGAGTCCCAGGGCGACCTGCTCGACAAACACAAGGCACTGGCCCTGGAGATGGGCGGCGAGGCCCTGCGCGCCTGCCTGAAGAAGGCCGGCGCCGACCTCGCCGACCTGCGCCATCTGTGCTGCGTGACCTCCACGGGACTGCTCACGCCCGGCCTCAGCGCCCTGCTGATCCGCGAGTTGGGCATCGACCGCCACTGCGGCAGGACCGACATCGTCGGCATGGGCTGCAACGCGGGACTCAACGCCCTGGGCGTGGTGTCCGGCTGGTCGGCGGCCCACCCCGGGGAGCTCGCCGTGGTGCTCTGCGTGGAGGCGTGCTCGGCCGCGTACACCGTGGACTCGACGATGCGGACGGCGGTCGTGAACAGCCTGTTCGGCGACGGAGCGGCGGCCGTAGCCCTGTTCACGGATACGACATCCGCCCAGGGTCCGAACTCGTACGCCGAGGCGCCGACCGTCCTGAAGTTCGCGAGCTGCGTCATCCCCGAAGCGGTCGACGCCATGCGGTACGACTGGGACCGCGTCCAGGGCAGGTTCAGCTTCTTCCTCGACCCGCAGATCCCCTACGTGGTGGGCGCGCACGCCGAACCGGTCGTCGACCGGCTGCTGGCGGGCACCGGGCTGCGCAGGAGCGACATCCGGCACTGGCTGGTGCACTCCGGCGGCAAGAAGGTGATCGACGCGGTCGTCGTCAACCTCGGACTGACCCGCCACGACGTCCGCCACACCGTCGGTGTGCTGCGCGACCACGGGAACGTGTCCAGCGGCTCGTTCCTGTTCTCGTACGAACGCCTCCTCGACGAGGGGGTCACCCGGCCCGGCGAGTACGGAGTGCTCATGACCATGGGGCCGGGCTCCACGATCGAGACGGCGCTGATCCGATGGTGAGGACGGCAGAGACCATGAACGCGGTGTACGCACTGGAGTTGGACGGATCCGAGCCCCTGTCGGCCACGGCGGTCAAGGCCGTCGGCGCCCTCTGCGACCGTACGGAGGACGGGACAGGACCCCCCGTCGTCGCCCTGCACGTCACGGGGGCACCGCGGGACGGCTGGGCCGACGATCTCGACGTCATGCTGGTCACCAAGTGGGAGCGCGCGCTGCGCCGCCTGGAGCGGCTGCCCGCGGCCACGGTGGCGGTGGCCCGCGGCGACTGCGGCGGAACCGCGCTCGAAGCGTTCCTGGCCGCCGACGTCCGCGTCGCCTTCCCGGACACGCGGCTGCTCCTCCCGCGCGACGCCTCGGCCACCTGGCCCGGAATGGCCGGCTACCGCCTGGTCCGGCTCGCCGGGATCGCCCGGATACGCAAGGCCCTCCTGTTCGGCCGGACGATCGAGGCGGCCGAGGCGCTGGCGCTCGGCGTCGTCGACGAGCTGACGGACGATCCGGCGGCCGCGCTCGCCGTCATCGCCGAGCTGGCCGGCGGCCTGTCCGGCAAGGAGGTCGCGATCCGACGACAGTTGATGTTCGACGCGGCGACAACCGGCTTCGAGGACGCCCTGGGCGCCCACCTCGCGGCCTGCGACCGCGCTTTGCGGCAGGCCGCCGGCGCGGGGGAGGAGGCGTCGTGACGACCACTCTTCCGGGGCAGTCGCCGCGGCCAGGGAAGTCGCCCCAGCCCGGTCGGCCACCGCGACCGGGGCAGCCGGGGCATCCGCCTCAGCGCGGTCGTGCGGTCGTGCCCGGTGCGCGCCTCGCGGCCTGTGGCCGTGTTGGGCCAGGGGAGGAGGCGTCGTGACGGCCACGCTCCCGGGCCCGCCGCCGCAACCGGACCAGTCGCCGCGACCGGGACAGTCGCCGCAACTCAGTCACTCATCGAACCCGGAACACCCGGAGCACCCGGCCCCGGCCGGTCACGCCGACGTGCGGGACGCCTGGGCGGAGGCGGTCGCGGAGGGTGGCGTCGTGGCGCGCGTCGACGCGTTGGTGGCCGGGCTGCCCGAGCCGTCCGCCCGTACCGCCGAGCAGCGTGCCGACATCGCCGCGGCCAAGGACGCGGCGCGCGCGCTGCGGGTCGCGTTCCTCGACACGTATGCGGACGCCGTCTACGACCGGTTGACCGCAGGCCGCACCGAGTCCCCGCGCATCGAGGAACTTCTCGCCGCCGCGGCCGTCGCCTTCCCGGGCTTGGTGCCCGGCGAGGCCCGGCTCGCCGCCGAGCGGAGCAGGCCGCAGGCCGCCAAGGAGGGGGACGAGATCGACCAGGGCATCTTCCTGCGGGCCGTGCTCCGTTCCCCGTCCGCGGGGCCGCACCTGCTCGATGCCATGCTGCGGCCGACCCCGCGGGCCCTGGGGCTCCTGGACCAGTTCACCCGGACGGGAGTCGTGGAGATGGAGTCCGTGCGCGTCGAGCGGCGCGCCGACGGCGTGGCGCGGCTGACCCTGTGCAGGGACGACTGTCTGAACGCCGAGGACGTCCGCCAGGTCGACGACATGGAGACCGCCGTCGACCTCGCCCTGCTCGACCCGGCCGTCCGGGTCGGGCTGCTGCGCGGCGGGGAGATGACGCACCCCCGCTACCGCGGCCGGCGCGTCTTCAGCGCGGGCATCAACCTCAAGAGCCTCAGCTCCGGTGACATTCCGCTCGTCGGGTTCCTGCTGCGGCGCGAACTCGGCTATCTGCACAAGCTCGTGCGCGGTGTGCGCGCCGACCATCCCGGCCGGTGGCACTCGCCCCTCGTGGAGAAGCCGTGGGTCGCGGCCGTCGACGGCTTCGCCATCGGGGGCGGCGCCCAGCTCCTGCTGGTCTGCGACCACGTGCTGGCCGCGTCGGACGCCTACCTCAGCCTGCCCGCCGCGAAGGAGGGGATCATCCCCGGCGTGGCCAACTTCCGGTTCAGCCGGTACGTGGGCCCGTGCCTGTCCCGGCAGGTGATCCTGGAGGGCCGCAGGATCAGGGCCGCCGAGCCCGACGCGCGGCTGCTCGTCGACGAGGTCGTGGAGCCCGAGGACATGGACGCCGCCGTGGAGGCGGGCCTGGCCCGGCTCGACGGCGCCGCGGTGCTCGCCAACCGGCGGATGCTCAACCTCGCGGAGGAGCCGCCGGACGCGTTCCGCGCGTACATGGCGGAGTTCGCGCTCCAACAGGCCCTCCGCATCTACGGCCAGGACGTCATCGACAAGGTCGGCCGCTTCGGTGCGACACCGCACGGTTGAGGGGACACTGCGATGCCGATCGCCCGGATCAACGGGATCAACCTCGGTTACGACGAGTACGGCACCGGAGAGCCGGTCGTCATGGTCACCGGCACCGGTGCCCCCGGCCGGATGTGGCGGACCCACCAGGTGCCCGCCCTCACCGGCGCGGGCTACCGGGTGATCACGCTCGACAACCGGGGGATCCCGCCGAGCGATCCGTGCCCCGACGGGTTCACCCTCGCCGACATGGTCGCGGACGTCGCGGGGCTCATCGAGTACCTGGGCGCGGGTGACGGCGCGTGCCGGGTCGTCGGCTACTCACTGGGTGCCATCGTGGTCCAGGAACTGCTGCTGACCCGGTCCGACCTCGTGAGCCAGGCCGTCCTGATGGCGACCAGCGGACGCACCGACGCCCTTACCGCCGCGATGACCGCCGCCGACGTGGAACTCACCGACGGCGGGGGCAAACTCCCGCCCCGCTTCGCGGCCTACGTACAGGCCCTGCAGAACCTCTCCCCGCGTACCCTCAACGACGAGGAACGCCTGCGCGACTGGCTCGCCGTCTTCGAGCTGTCGGCCGTGGACGCCACGGCGACGGGCGCACGCGGCCAGCTCGGGCTGCAGCTCATCCCGGACCGGCTGGCCGCCTACCGCCGCATCAGCAGGCCGTGCCTGGTCATCGGTTTCCAGGACGACCTGGTCATCCGCCCGCACCTGTCCCGCGAGGTCGCGCGGAGCATTCCCGGCAGCTCCTATACGGAGATCCCGGGCTGCGGCCACTACGGATATCTGGAGAGGCCCGCGGCGGTGAATTCCGCGATCACTGGATTCTTCACCGAGGCTGGACAGCCTTGTAGGCCTCGAAACACCCCGATAGCGTGAAACGCGTCCCGCCGACGGAATTGCACGTCCTGTCGACGGAAACTGACCGACGGAAATTGATCGGAGTGGTTATGCCGAACCCGTTCGACGACGAAAACGGCACCTTCCTGGTTCTCGTGAACGACGAGAACCAGCATTCGCTCTGGCCCGCCTTCGCCGAGGTGCCGGCCGGCTGGAAGGCCGTGTTCGGAGAAGACACGCGCAAGGCGTGCCTGGACTACATCGAGGAGAACTGGACGGACATGCGTCCCAAGAGCCTCATCGAAGAGATGGAGAGGTTCGAAGCCGCCGGCTAGGCGCTCCCCGACCGAAACGACAACGGAAACAGGAGGTTTTCGTGGCCATGATCGGCGGCCCGGGGCCGGTACTGATGCGGGGGATGGGTCCTGACGAGTCGGTGACCAAGCAGAAGATAAAGCCTGGCACGGCCAAGCGAATCCTCCCCTATACGAAACCGTATCGCTTCAACATAGGTGTTCTCCTGGTCGTCACCGTGCTCAACGCGGGCAACGTGGTGGCCACCCCCCTTCTCTTCAAGTACCTCATCGACGACGGCATCGTCGACGGCAACACCTCGGTGGTCGTGTGGATCGCCGTGATCGTCGCCGTCCTCGCCGTGCTGAGCACCGGCTTCGGGTTCGCGGAGGCCTGGTACTCGGGGCGGGTCAGCGAGGGGCTCATCTACGACCTCCGCACGAAGATCTTCGACCACGTGCAGCGACAGCCGCTGGCGTTCTTCACCCGCGCCCAGACCGGGTCCCTCGTCAGCCGCCTCAACACGGATGTCGTCGGCGCCCAACAGGCGGTCACGGCACTGCTGTCCACGGTGGTGTCCGCCGGGCTGACCCTGCTCCTCGTCCTCGGCGCGATGTTCTACCTGTCCTGGGTGGTCACCCTGGTCTCCCTCGTGGTGATCCCGCTCTTCATCCTGCCGGGCCGGGTCGTCGGCCGCAGGCTGCAGCGGATCATGCGGGAGCACATGCAGGTCAACGCCGAGGTCGGCTCGTTCATGAACGAGCGCTTCAACGTGACCGGTGCCCTGCTGAGCAAGCTGTACGGCCGCCCCGCGACCGAGACGCACATGTTCTCCCGACTGGCGCGCAAGGGACGCGACCTCGGGGTCCTGACCTCCGTCTACGGCAAGATGCTCTTCCTGACGATGACGCTCGTCGGCGCCATCGCCACCGCCCTCGTCTACGGCATCGGCGGTGCCCTCGTCATCGAGGGCACGTTCCAGATCGGCACGCTGGTGGCCCTCGCGACGCTGCTCACCCGGCTGATGGGCCCCATCAACCAGCTGTCGAGCGCGCAGACGAGCGTGCTGACCGCCCTCGTCAGCTTCGACCGGCTCTTCGAGATCCTCGACCTGAAACCGCTGATCTCCGAGAAGCCCGACGCGGTGCCCCTGCCGGCCGCCGCGGCCACGGCCGCCGCCGACGGAAGTTCCAGGGCACCGGAGATCACGTTCGAGAACGTGTCGTTCCGCTACCCGAAGGCCGCGGACGTCTCGCTCGCCTCGCTGGAGTCCATCGCGCTGCCGTCGCAGGAGCGGGCGCAGAACACCTGGACCCTGCGCGACCTGACGTTCACCGTGCCCGCGGGCAAACTCACCGCGCTGGTCGGCCCGTCGGGCGCGGGCAAGACCACCATCACCCACCTGGTGCCGCGGCTCTACGATCCGGTGGAGGGCGTCATCCGGATCGGCGGCCACGACATCCGCGACGTGACGCTGAAGTCGCTGAACGACACCGTCGGCATGGTCACCCAGGACGCGCACCTCTTCCACGCGACCATCCGCGACAACCTCACCTACGCGCGGCCCGACGCCACCGAGCAGGAACTGATCGACGCGTGCAAGGCCGCGCAGATCTGGGACCTGATCGAATCGCTGCCCGACGGCTTCGACACCGTGGTCGGCGACCGCGGCTACCGCTTCTCCGGCGGCGAGAAGCAGCGTGTGGCCATGGCGCGGCTGCTGCTCAAGGCCCCGCCCATCGTCGTGCTCGACGAGGCCACCGCCCACCTCGACTCGGAGTCCGAGGCGGCACTGCAACGCGCCCTGAAGACCGCGCTGAAGGGCCGCACCTCGCTGGTGATCGCGCACCGCCTGTCCACGATCAGGGACGCCGACCAGATCCTCGTCGTCGACAAGGGCCGCGTCCAGGAACGCGGCACACACGAGGAACTGATGCAACTGGAGGGCGTGTACGCGGAGTTGTACCGCACACAGTTCTCCCGCCAGCCCTCGAAGAACGGCGACGGGCCCGTGCCCGAGCCGGTCGGCGGCCCGCACGGCCCCGGCCCCGTCCTGACCGGTGGCCCAGGCGGTCCCGGCGGCCCGATGCCGGGCGGCCCGCACGGAGCCTTCCCCGGCGGCCCGGGAGTCTTCCTCGCAGGACCGGGCGGACCTGGTGGTCCCGGTGGACCGGGCGGACCAGGTGGACCGGGGGGCCACGGCGGCCCACCGCCCCCTGGCCACGGATGAGATGAGCCCTGCCCCTCCCACGGCATCCGCGATGCGGCACACCGCATCGCGGATGCCGTTCCGTCACACCGGCCCGCACCCGGCGCCCCGCCGGTACGCTGAACCGTGGCGGCGGGCTGTGACCAGTGTGTGACCCCCGCTCGGAGATCCTGGTCAGCCATGATCCATCGGGGGGTGGGGCTGTGAGGGTGCTGGTGGTAGAGGACCAGGCCGAACTCGCGGATTCCGTGGCCAGAGTGCTGCGCCGCGAAGGAATGGCGGTCGACGTCGTCTACGACGGAGAGGGCGCGCTGGAGCGCACCTCCGTCGTCGACTACGACGTGGTCGTACTCGACCGCGACCTGCCCACCGTGCACGGCGACGAGGTGTGCGGCGCCCTGATGTCCGAACCCGCCCGCACGAGAGTCCTGATGCTCACGGCGTCCGGCACGATCGCGGACCGGGTGGAAGGACTCAGCCTCGGCGCCGACGACTACCTCCCCAAACCCTTCGCGTACGCCGAACTGGTCGCCCGCATCCGGGCGGTGGCCCGCCGCGCCCAGCCGGCCGTACCGCCGGTCCTCGTCCACGGCGACCTGCGGCTCGACCCGGCCCAGCGGATCGCGACGCGCGCCGGGCAGCGGCTCTCGCTCACCCCCAAGGAGTTCGCGGTCCTCGAATACCTGATGGCGGCCCGCGGCCGCGTCGTGTCCGCCGAGGAGCTCCTGGAACGGGTGTGGGACGAGGCGACCGACCCGTTCACCACGACGGTCAAGGCGACCATCAACAGGCTGCGGCCGAAGCTCGGTTCACCACCGGTGATCGAGACCGTGCCCCGCGGCGGGTACCGGATCCCCCGATGACCTGACGAAGCGAAGCGAGATGCCGATGCGTCTGCGAAGCGCGGCCCGCGCGGCCCTGTCCCGAGCCGGACTCGTCGCGCGCCTCATGCCCCGACGGGTCCGCATGCGGCTCACCCTGCTCTACGGCCTGCTGTTCGTCGTGTCCGGCGCCGTCCTGCTCACGATCACCTACCTGCTGGTCAACCGCCCCAACAGCACCGTCCTCGTCAGCCGCCGCGGCGGCTCCGGCTCACCCGGCGACGCCGGCGTCCACATGTACTCCCGCGACCAGGTCCCGGGAGCCGTCGACAGCTTCGCCCACGCACAGCAGCAGCAGGCGATGCGCCAGCACGCCGCCGAGATGCAGCACCTGCTGACCCAGTCCGGCATCGCACTGGCGATCATGGCGGTGATCGCCATAGGCCTCGGCTGGCTGGTCGCGGGGCGCGTCCTGCGGCCGCTGCGCACCATCACCACCACCGTCCAGCGCATCTCCGCGCACAACGTGCACGAGCGCCTCGCCGTCGACGGGCCGGGCGACGAGCTGAAGGACCTGGCCGACACCGTCGACGGCCTCCTCGGCCGGCTGGAGGCCGCACTCGACTCCCACAAGCGCTTCGTCGCCAACGCCGCGCACGAACTGCGCACCCCCCTGACCGTCGAACACGCCCTCCTGGAGGAGTCCCTGATCGACCGCGAGGCCACCGTCGACTCCTTCCGCGCCAACTTCGAGCGGCTGCTGACCCTCAGCGAACAGCAGGCCCGCCTCCTGGAATCACTGCTCACCCTGTCCGGCAGCGAGCGCGGCCTCGACCGCAGGGAACCGCTCGACCTGGCGGAGCTGACCGGCGACGTGGTCCTCGCATCCCGGCCGGAGGCGGACCGGCGGGGGCTGCGCCTGGAACCGCACATCGAACCGGCGTGCACCTGGGGCGACGACGCGCTCGTCGAGCGTCTCGTCGCCAACCTCCTGGACAACGCCATGGGGTACAACGCGCCCGACGGCTGGGTGACGGTCGTGACCGGCGTCAGGAACGGCCGCGCCTTCGTCCGCGTCGCCAACACCGGCCCGCAGATCCCGCCCGCCGGGGTGAGCCGCCTCTTCGAGCCGTTCCAGCGCCTCGGCCGGACGGCCGACAACGGACACCACGGCCTCGGCCTCTCCATCGTCCGCTCCATCGCGGCGGCCCACGACGCGACCCTGCACGCGCACGCGCGGCCCCAGGGCGGCCTCGTCGTCGAAGTGGACTTCCCCCTGCGGACACCGGCCCCACCGCTTCCGCACCGGGCACCGGCGGAACGGCCGGGAATGCCCACCGCGGACGGTCGCGCCCATTCCCCCCTGGGCCATAGCATTTAATTCTCCGTGCGAGGCCACGCGCCTTTTCCTTTGCATGCCCGTCCGGCCTGCCTTGAGCGCGTACCGGTATCTCTGTCCAAGTGCGGAAAGTGCGCGGTTGGACGGCTCGTACGGCCTTGACGCACCTATGGCCCGGACAGCCGGAACAGCCGAGGGGAATTGCTCGGCCAGGGGGAATGATGAACGGCAACGCTGCTCGTGCTCTGCCCCTCCTCGACGCCCAGGAGGGAATATGGCTGGCACAACGCGTAGCGGGCTCCCGACGGCTGTACAGCGTCGGGCAGTACGTCGAGATATTCGGACCCGTCGACGAAAACTCATTCGAGCGCGTACTGCGGCAGTTGACGGACGAGACAGAAATCCTGCACGCGCGATTCGAGGACGACGGCGCCGGCGGATCACGGATGATCTTTCCTGGTGAAGACGCAGATCGCCCGCCCGCCGAATTCCTCGACCTCACCGCCGAGGACGACCCGAGAGCGGTCGCCGAAACGTGGATGCGGGCGGAGCTGAACCAGGAGATCCCCGCCCACGCCGTCCGCCCCTTCTCGCACGCTCTCTTCCGCCTGGCACCCGACCACCACATCTGGTACCAGCGCTACGACCACCTCCTGATGGACGCCTACGGCTGCACCCTGCTCGCCCGCCGCGCCGCCACCGTCTACACGGCGCTCCTCGACGGAAAGCCCTTCGCCCCGGCGGACCACGCCCCCCTGCGCGAACTGATGGAACAGGAGTCCGCCCACCGCGCCTCCGACCGGTACGAGGCAGACCGGCGGTACTGGCACGAGCACTTCGCGGACCGCCCCGACCTGACCGGCGTCCCCGGCCACCGCACGACGACCGGCCCGGCCGACCCCGAAGCCCCCGACGCGTCCGGCGCGCCCGAAACCGTCCTGCGCGAGACAGGGCACCTGTCGCCACGCGCCGTCGCGGCGCTGCGCGCGGCGGCCACCCGCGCCGACGTGAGCTGGCCCCGCCTCGTCGTCGCGGCGGTCGCCGCCTTCGTGGGCAGGCTGACCGGTTCCGACGAGGCGATCCTGAGCCTCCCGGTCGCCGGCCGCACGACCGAACAGGCCCGCCGCACCCCGTGCACCAAGGCGAACATCCTGCCGCTCCGCCTCCCCGTGACCGCCGACACGAACCTCCTCGACCTCGCGCGGACGGCGGCCGGGGAGATCGGCGACCTCATCGACCACCAGGACTTCCGGGGCGAACGACTGCGCCGCGAACTCAACTGGCCCACCGGCGACCGCTGGTACTTCGGCCCGTACGTGAACGTCATGCCGATGGCCGGCGAAACCCTCACCTTCGGAGACCAACAGGCCGTCGTCCACGACCTGTCCAGCCGCCGTGTCGAGGAGTTCGGCGTCCTGGTGAGCGGCGCGTCCGCCGACCACGGCATGGAGATCACCTTCGAGGCCAACGCGCAAACCTACGACCGCGCCTGGCTCCGCGGCAGCCACCGCTCCTTCCTGCACTTCCTGGAGCAGCTGACGGCCGACCCGTCGCAGCCGGTGGGACACGTGCCGCTGATGGCCGAACCCGAGCGAGGCATGCTGCTCACCGCGTGGAACCCCGCCCCGCGCCCGACAGCGGCGGACACGGTGCCGAAGTTGCTGGCCCGCCAGCTCGGCTGGTCGGCGGACGCGGTGGCGGTCGTGGACACGGAACGGTCCATCACGCACGGCCAGTTGGATGCGGCGGCGGGGCGTCTGGCGTCGTATCTGGCGGGTGTGGGTGTGGGGCGTGGTGATCGTGTAGCGGTGGTGATGGAGCGCTCGGTCGATTTGGTGATCGCGTTGTTGGGGCTGTGGCGTGCGGGGGCGGTGTATGTGCCGGTGGATGTGGAGTATCCGGCGGAGCGGGTGACGTTCCTGTTGGGGGATTCGGCGCCGGTAGCGGTGGTGTGTACGGAGGCGTACCGGGACGTGATCCCTGCGGATATGGGTGGGCGGCTCGTGGTGCTGGATGATCCGGGGGTTCGTGCGGCTGTTGCGGGGTGCCATGCCGATGGTCCGGCAGTGTCAGTGGGCGCGGGGGACGTGGCGTATGTGATGTATACGTCGGGTTCGTCGGGGGTGCCGAAGGGTGTGGCGGTTCCGCACGGGAGTGTGGCGGGGCTGGTGGGGGATCCGGGCTGGCCAGTACGTCCCGGTGGTGTGGTGTTGATGCATGCGCCGCATGCCTTTGATGTGTCGCTGTTCGAGGTGTGGGTGCCGCTGGCGGCGGGCGGCCGTGTGGTGGTGGCTGGGCCGGGTGTGGTGGATGCGGCTCGCATTCGTGCCGCGATTGCGGATGGTGTGTCGGTGGTGCATGTGACGGCGGGGATGTTCCGGGTGCTTGCGGAGGAGTCCCCGGAGTGTTTCGCCGGGTTGGAGGAGGTGCTGACGGGCGGCGATGTGGTGCCGGTCGGTGCGGTGGCGCGGGTGCGGAAGGCATGCCCGGGCGTGGCGGTCCGGCACCTGTACGGCCCGACCGAGATCACTCTCTGCGCGACCTGGCATGCACTGCCGATCGGTGCACCCGACCGTCCGGCCCTGCCCATCGGGCGACCTCTCGCCAACCGGCAGGTGTACGTCCTGGACGCGGCGTTGCAGCCGGTCCCGCCCGGTGTGGTGGGGGAGTTGTACGTGGCCGGGTCCGGTCTGGCGCGCGGCTATCTGCGGCGGCCGGGCCTGACGGCGGAACGTTTCGTGGCCTGCCCGTTCGGTGACGGCGGTGGACGGCGGATGTACCGGACCGGCGACCTCGTCCGGTGGACGGCCGAGGGCGAGCTGCTGTTCGTGGGGCGCGCGGACGAGCAGGTGAAGGTGCGCGGGTTCCGCGTCGAGCCGGGCGAGGTCGAGTCGGTGCTCGCCGGATACGCGGGGGTCGGGCAGGCCGTCGTGGTGGCCCGCCAGGACGGCGCTTCGGCCGGCGACAAGCAACTGATCGGCTACGTCGTGCCGGACGAACGGCAGCGCGAGCGGGGTGCCCTCGACCCCCGAGCGGTACGCGAGTACGTGGGGGAGCACCTGCCGGAGTACATGGTCCCGGCGGCTGTGCTGGTCCTGGACACCCTGCCGATCACGGCCAACGGCAAGCTCGACCGCGCCGCCCTCCCGTCCCCCGACTTCGCGGGCGCGGGCGCCGTCCGTGGCCCGGCGACGCCCGTGGAGGAGGTGCTGTGCGGCCTGTACGGCGAGGTCCTCGGCCTCGGGCGGGTCGGAACCGACGCGTCGTTCTTCGACCTGGGCGGGGATTCGCTGTCGGGTATGCGGTTGGTGGCGCGGGTGCGGGCGGTGCTGGATGTGGAGGTGGGGATCGGGGAGTTGTT